>JAOUBX010000050.1 GCA_029860075.1 Deltaproteobacteria bacterium
CGGGAATGGTAAATATATTGTTAACTCTATGAAAAGGCAGCAAGAAAAAAACTTTTTCCTTGCTAATAGATGCGTTTTGCCATTGACAGGGGTACTTCTAATGGGTGACCCTGTATGGTTTTTTACAGGGAGGAAAGAATGCCAATAAGAAAAGAACTGCTGGACGAACTATTAGCAAATTATGAGAAGCCGGAGGATTTATTAGGGGATTCGGGCATATTGAAACAGTTAAGCAAAGCGCTTATCGAAAGGTCTTTGGAAGGAGAGATGACTCATCATCTGGGCTATCCAAAGCACTCACCTGAAGGGAAAAACAGCGGGAATTCCCGAAATGGAAGAAATCCAAAGAATATTAAGACAGGCCATGGTGAGTTGTCCATCGAAGTGCCCCGTGACCGCAATGGAGAATTTGAGCCGGTCATTGTCAAGAAGGGGCAGAGCCGTTTCGATGGATTTGACGACAAAATCATCTCAATGTATGCCCGCGGGATGACAGTACGAGAGATTCAGGGGCATCTGGTAGAGATTTATGGGGTAGAAGTTTCTCCAGATTTGATTTCCGATGTGACGGATGGAGTACTGGAGGAAGTCAGGGAATGGCAGAATCGTCCCCTGGAAGAAGTTTACCCCATCATGTATCTGGACGCCATTCGCGTAAAAATCCGTGACCAGGGGCATATTGTGAACAAAGCCGTCTACCTGGCCATCGGTGTCGACATGGATGGACAGAAAGATCTGCTGGGTATGTGGATTGAACGTGAGGAAGGGGCCAAATTCTGGCTCAAAGTTGTTACCGAGTTAAAAAACAGGGGTCTGAAAGATATCTTTATTGCATGCGTGGATGGACTCAAGGGATTTCCCGAAGCCATAGAGACGGTTTATCCGAAAACACAGGTTCAGCTTTGTATCGTGCATATGGTGAGAAATTCACTTCGCTATGTTTCCTGGAAGGACCGCAAAGGCGTTGCCAGTGACTTGAAGGCCATCTACCGTGCTGCCACAGAGGTAGAAGGCGAGGCGGCCCTTGACGCCTTCGAGAAAAAATGGGATGAGAAATACCCTTTGATCAGCAAATCCTGGCGAAACAACTGGGTTCGTGTCATTCCCTTCTTTGCCTATCCCGAAGAGATCCGAAAGGCCATTTATACAACTAATGCCATTGAATCCCTGAATATGACGCTGCGAAAGGTCACCAAAAACCGGGCCTCTTTCCCAAATGATAATGCGGCAATGAAATTGCTTTATCTTGCGATACGAAATATTATGAAAAAGTGGTCCATGCCGATCAGGAATTGGGGAGCAGCGATCAATCAGTTCGCCATCATTTTTGGAGAAAGGGTACCATTAAAGTAGATTGACCAAATTCTCATTTACACAGAAAACTTGACATGCCCATTTCTAACGATTAAGTTTTGTTCTGATATTTAGATTCCTATTCACTTGCTTTTATTCTCTTTTCAACAAGTTTAATACCATCCTTGAGTTCTTGACATTCATTGTATATTCTTATGATATCTAAATTATCAATAAAATATTTACACTTCTTCCCTTTAATATATGTTTTCCCGTAACGCTCAAAAAGCTTTGATAGGTCTATATGTGTATATTTTTCTGGAGGTTGGTATTTAGAAGGATTTCTCTCTTTACGGGGAGCTCTTAAATACCTGTAAATTCCCTCTATATCGTAAAAAAACCAAGACTCTATCATTTGTGTTGCAATAACCTTATCAACAGAAATCACATGTTTTTCTAAAAGAGGATTTTCACAAATTGATTTGGATAGTTCATTGATATCAAGGGGGGGATTGTGGTCTCTGCTTTCTCTATCTACACAACAGAAAATACGAATTACATACTCTTTGTTTTTATTTATGAAGTCGAATGCTTTACCTAGAACTTTTCTATGAATATTTGAGTTTCCATGGAGATTAATAATTCTTTTCTTTAAAGTTGGAAAGTGTCTTGCTATTTCTTTTGTATAAAATTCTATTTCTGTTTCACCTTCGACAAAAAACAGAGAAACTTCTTGTAACTTCTTGTTTGTGCCTTTTTCTTTCAAAGGCATTAAAATTCAACTCCCTCATCCTCTTCAAACTCAGTTTCGAGAAGATCACCAAAGTTTATATATCCACTTCGCAATCTTTTGTGAAGTTCTTTGATATTTTTTATTTCATCAAATGTTGTGCTGCCATCATCTTTAATTCTAGCAATAATTACATTCTCAGGACTTACCTGATTTAATATATACGATGAATGTGTTGTCGCTATTATTTGTGTTTCAGTTGACTTTTGACGCAAATATGTCATTAGAGTTTTAAGTGCCTTGGGATGCAAACAATTTTCAGGCTCTTCTATGCAAAGGAGTGGACCTTTCCTATCCGGGGATAGTAATAAGATCAAAATTGCCACAACAATAAGTGTCCCATCAGATAAACTATTAATTAACGTATATCCTTGGCCTTGCATTTTTAAAGCTAAAAAGCAAATTTCATCGGGCACTTCTTCAACTTTTTTTCTTAAAACAGGTGGTGCTTTGAGAATTTCAACTAATACATCCTCAAGGTCTAGTATTTGGCATAGAACGTTCTTAAATTGTTTGTATAATGCTTTGTTTTCATATATCTTTTTTACAACTTCTACTAAATCAAAAGAATTGATCCTTGGTGAGGTAAATGGGATTTTGACACCTTCCCCAAGTTGTTCTCTTAACTCGTTTGGTTGAGGAGCCGTTACACTAGTACGGAAAATGCGCATCATTATTGTACTTGCTTCTATAAAATTAGAATCTATTTTATCTCTATCAGGATAAAGCTGGGGAAGTAGAGTAAAAACAGACATTTCATTATTTATCTCATGACTAACTATCTTATTTAAAAGCTTAACCTTAACTATATTTTTATCTCTGGTAAATAATTTAACGGCAGGTCCTGTTTTTCTCATATTTTTTAAGGTTAACTCCTCATTAAGAATACCTAATCGAAAATCATCCTCTGCCGTTAATGAACCTAGCACAATAGAATAACCTATTTGCATATGAGGTTCAGATGCTTCAACTAAAAAAGATATTGTAATCGGTTTTTTTTTATATTTTTTGAGTAGGCAAACTATAATGCCACGTTCCAGCATCCCGCCTCTAAATATACCTTTGATTTCCTCTTTAGAACCATCAATTATTGTTCTAATTAAATTAAAAATTTCTAAGAAATTACTTTTTCCACCATTATTAGGTCCTACAATTATATTGAAATCATGCAGAATTACCTTACAATTAATAAGATTTTTATATCCATCTACAAAAATTTCTTTTATTTTTGGTTTTAACATAATATCCTTTGTTTTTTTGCAGTATTAGAGGTATATATGCAATATTTACCATGCTTAATGCTCTAATGCAAGTAGAAATATGATGTAGTTAATATTTTGTCAAGGATTTGAAAAGTAGTATAAAGGAAGAAGTTTGGAGATAAACTACTTATGGGTCACTAAGGGTCGTAGGAATTCTAGGAACATCCATGATAAGTTTCGTAATGTCGGCATTGCCCACGAAATTAAATGGGTGATGTACATCTTGCATAACTTATCAGCCGCTAGTGTTTTTTATGCCATTCCCCAATTTCAATTGACCCAATCCGTTTATTCCTCATGACATCCAAAATAATGTCAATCCCATCTTCTCTTTCTAATATCTTGTTGTAGTCAAAATCCCAATCGCTTGAATCCGGCTCAATAAAATAGGGATCACCGCAACCACATTCACAGAAGCCAACAATAGTTGTACAAGATTTTAGTGAAGCTATAATTTCTGTTTCTTCCGGAATCTGTTTTTCTGCGAGTTTGATTAACCACGCTGGGTCATATGGAAATGGTGCTATTTGATCTTTAAATTGTTTCTTCATATCAAAAATGATTTAGTTGCTATTGGTTAAGCTATTAAGATGTGACCTTATAGCTTTTACGCTTTATATTAGCTTTTCACCATTTGTTGCCCATCTTTTCCTTACAAAGGAATTAAAGTTAGCACCTTTAAGTTCCAAATTGTCTGCATGTTCCATGACTACAATTTGCGGTGTAAATTGACAATCTTCTTCAATTTCTCGTATGGTTTCTACTAAAGTATTGAAAATATTTTGTACTTGAATAATATTTTCATCGTACTCTTCTTCATTGTCATCAGTTTTTTGAAACTCTTTGGGAAAGTAAACTTGACTTGGTTGATCTATAAAAAGAATAGAAGGGATACAAGACTTGCTCTCTTTACAAATCAAATGAAGTAATGCCAAAAATAAAGATAAATGACAAGCTAACCAGTTTGCCCCACTTCCCATTTCAGACAAATAAATTTTGTTATGGTCCTTTAAATGAAAAAAATTAAAGTCTTCAAGCCTGAAGTGTAAATTCTCTGGTTTTAATTCTTTTTCAAAATCTAATTTTCCACAAATTTCATTCATTCTGGAATATAAGAAAGCATCTGCTTTACTAAATTTCGTTCTTAAGTCATAGCCATCTAATTTTTCCTTCAAATCATTAACTTGTATCTGTAAATCTTTAAGGTCGATTGTATCTCTTGCCAAAGTATTTTCGTCAAGTACTTGTTTGATTGTTGTCTCTATCGTTCCCTTTAGGATCATAGACTGATCTCTTAATGGTCTTCTTTGTTTTAACTCTTTATCTTGATCTTCTAATTGATTGATTGACGCTGTTAAACTGCGGATATCTCTTTTAGACTCGTCTCTTTCTTTTCGCAAGTTTTGGAGTAGTTCCGAATTGTCTTCCTTATATGTTCCCGTTTTTAACAGTTCGTCTCTCAGACTGCTCCTTGATTCTTTAACAAGCGTCAAGGTTTCATTGAATGATTTGACTGGGTTATGGCATATGGGGCATTGATTATTTTGAAGATCTGCTTCAATAGCATTTGTTGAGCTTATTTCTTTTACTTTAGATACATAGTTTATGGCAATATTTTCTATCTCTTCTAGTTCATTTATTTCTTTTTCAACCTCATAAAGACGATCTTGTTTAAGTTGCCTCTGTTTTTTTAAACTATTTATGCGATCTTGTAGTCCGGTAGAGCTATAAGCTGTATCAGGCATTAGAGGCAAATTTTGGCCTTTTGCTTTTAATTCAGCGAAAGACAAGTCCCTATCAATCTCCAAACCTAATAAAGCATAGTAGTTTTCAATTAAGTTCAATAACTTATTTTTCAGGACATCTTTATTCTGCTCGATTTTTCTCTTTAATCTTTTTTCTGCTTTCAGTTGTTTCTCTTTTTCTTCCTTCTCTCTAATTAGACTGTAATATTTCCCATCAACCCAGTTCATTAAAATCGGGATTTCGTTCAGCGTTCGTTGCCTTTTTTGAAAATCATCGAACCTGTAAAATAATGCATGCTTGTTTGCTATTAGGTTTTGATGCTGGAAAATTAATGAGGCAAAGCTCCTCATCGTAGCTTTGCCTGTTTTTCTAAATTCATCTATATCTTCCGTTGTATCAGTTACTGCAAGCCCCAAATGTTTTTCAACATCGCTTTGCACTTCCTTAAGGGCTGTTAATTGGTGTTGTTCAAAATATCTAATAGAAAAATCATCTAAAAACTTTTTATCTGTTTCAATTGCAAAATATGCCTTTCTCCAATTAGCAGTGTTAGAACCTGGACGGCCTATTACTAATAATTTATCTTCAACCTCAAGAACTATTGAAAACAAAGAAGCGAATTTATCAATTTTACCTTTGGGTATGCCGGACCGAGAAGAGAATAGACAGTAATCAACTATTTCTATTAGAGCACTTTTACCAGTCTTGGAATCTCCTGTAATGATATTTAGTCCCTCTTTTAAATCAACCTCTCTTTTGTCCCCTTTCTCGCTGAAAAGGATTATTTTCCTAATATGCGCTTTCATATCGTAGTTACCCCCATTCTCAAAAAAACGGATTGGTAATTCTGCTTCCCTAAAATACATCCCCAGTTATAGGCCGCTTTATATTTTTGTTTCAAAAAAAGATCGTTTTCTTTTTGATAATTTATGCATTCACTAATATTGATATACTCCCCTATATTGAGCTTTTCTGTATTTCCAAGATAAATCAGGCCCTGATTTGTTATTTCCCTATAGTTTTCTATACGTTCATTAATACCGATTAAACGTTCTTTTAAATCAACTTCTTTGAAAACAGTTGTTAATGTAGAAGTTTTTTTTGAATTTGACAGCTTCTTGGCTATTTTATTATCTAATACAAGTGGCAAAGCAAAAAAGATCAACTCAAATTTAATTCCTTTGTCGTTTACAGCCATAGCTCCACTTATGAAGTAATGTAACAATCTTGAAGTCCATTGCGGGGAGTACATTATTGCTTTTAAGGCGCTTGCTTTCACAAATCCTCCTCCTCAAATCTCCATTTAAAGCCTTCTTCTTCAACGATATTATGAACGCGGCCTCTTTGATAATATTGTTTTATTGGTTGTACGTCATCTATAGTTAAATTTGGTATATTCAAACAATTATCATAGAGTTCTCTCGATACTTTGTGCGCATCGTCTGTTCCAATGGCTGAAGAGTTAACCTTTTCAGAGTACGTAATTTTTTTATCTTCTAATTCGTCTTTTAAGTTGTCATCAAAACTATCTAAATTAGTATCAATCGCTGGTGTGTTCTCAAGCAATTTTATGCGGCTCAAATTTGCCCGTAAGTAATTAGAAATTGCCCTGTCTATTTTTCTTGAATAGTTGATAACTCTTATCTCTTTCACAAATGTAAAAGCTTTTCTTTCGCTTACATCAACTTCATTTTTCTCTACAACAGGGAAGGGCAAATCATCTTTTATGTATGGTCTTGTTAAGTGCTGAAAATCTCTGTTAAAAACGTTCTTTTCAATATGCCATCTGTTGGGATTGTCAATTGCTTTCTTTGTAATATAACCAATTAATCCTTCAATACATCTGTCTTTATATTGGTCAGGTATGGTTATCATTGCTGGATGGTTTTTTAATTGAAGAACCTTTTCATTAATATTAGGTTGTTCATATTCAATTTTGAATTTATCTAAGATTGGCATTAATTCTTTTTGATCAATTTCAAAAATCTCAACAAACATTTCCTTAATTGTTTTTGTTGGTGTGATATTTTTTAGTTTTTCAAGTTTGGTGTTTTTATCAGAATTGTTCCAGTTTTTAAAGATAGACGTACTTTTAACTTTGGCTGTTGTATGCAAAATTAAATGATTAAACTGATTGAGTAGATGTTTTTCTCTTACGAAATTTCTGAGTGTTTTCCAGAAATCAACAGAAACGTCAGTGAGATTTTCATTTTCTAAATGATGCTTTATCTCCGCTGAAGTATCTGAATCAGCTACATCTCCAAAACATTCAAGCCAAATAAATTCATTGGGTTTTGCTTCAAAACACTTTTCTAGTGCAATGAGTTTTTGGTATTCAATGCCTAAGATTTTCTTAGTAGCTTGATTGGCAAAATTATCTTTTTTCACGTGTTTAAATTTTTTTTGAGTTTGTGATTATTCTAGTATGTCCATCCCGCTAGACAATAATTAGGGACAGCCACTATTTAAAGTTAAAATCAAAAAAGCCCGCCACCTTTACCGGTACGGGCTATGAAGTTTAGACCTTGTTGTTGATTTCCCCCCCCCCTTAAAACTGCTTTAAAGGAGTATGCCCACCGGTTTTTGACAGATATTTTATATACAAGTGTCCTCTTTTGCAATATTAATCACACACGTATGGAGATAGTTTTAAAGTTCAGAGTTCAAAGTTCAGAGAGTGGGGATTTTGGAATGCGGATTGAAAGGCATGGAACGCGGATGACACAGATTTAGCGGATTTTCACTGATTTGATTTATGGATTCCCAGGAATTCCCCAATTTAAAAAAATGGATAAAAGAAAAATGTTGCATTGTATCGGGACTTAATAGAAGATAGAGGCTCTTCCTGAGAGAGAATGAAGAATATATTGATAAAAAGAAGTCACTATTCGTTAAAATCGGAAGAAAAAAAGAATTGAGGCCAGGCAAAATGTCATTTAATGAAAAAACGGTAAAGCAATTATTTAAGGATTTCATTGCAGAACTGGATCTGAAAAAAGGTGACATAATAAAGCGTGACCATTTTTTCAGGTGGTTCGAAGAAAACCATCCGGAAATAAAAAGTGCAGCAATTTCAACTCACTTTCTTATCATGTCAAGCAATGAACCAAACCGTACCCACTACGACATTGACCCCCATGGTAAAGATGATCTCCTCTATCAAATTAATTGCCAGAATTTTCGTTTATACGATTCAATCAGTGATCCCCCCCCGATCCATAAAGAAAAATGACAGAGTCGGAATCGATTACCTGCGGGAAAACAGGGCTGTTAAATCATGCCCCTCCCGCTCATTGCCCGGACGAGCCGGACTCTTTTCAGTACCCCCTTGAGGGGTGTAAGTGCCTTAACGAAATATCTATTGCAGAGAAACTCTGCAAGTTATTTCCAAGTTACTAAAAAAGCCCGCCACCGTTCCCGGTGCGGGCTTTGAAGTTTAGACCTTGTTGTTGATTTTCCCCTCCCGTTAGAAACAGATTTCTAACGGGACAAGCCCACCCAAGAAGGAATTTTATTGCCCCCGTTAAAGGTATGCTTCTCTAACAGGGTTTTTGACAGATATTTTATACATGAGTGTCCTCTTTTGCAATATTAATCACGTATGCAGAAATATAATTGATAATTGAAAATGGATAATTGATAGTTAGAATTTTGGATTGATTCAATTGCGGATTTGCGATTGCGGATTGCGGAGTGAAAGGCATAGAACACGGATTTAGCGGATTTTCACTGATTTGATTTATGGATTCCCGACTTCACCCCAGGAGTACTTTGTCACTGCGTTCGGGCGTACTTGAAATGACATTATATTCTCTGCGCCTTGGCGTCTCTGGGCGAGACTGTTTTTTTCAACCAATCTTCTGAACTATAAAAAAGCTCATTGGCTATCCATGAATTGAGGTGAAAATTTAATAGATCCGAAAGTTAAATTAGCAAATGATCTTACAAAGTGATAGGATCGATTATGGGGTGAGAATTTGTTAACGCTTCACATGTAAGGAGGCCTGACATTGGAAACACCTTTTCCTTCGGGAAATCAAAAGGATATCTCATCTAAATGCCTTCAACTCCTCGTTGATTCCGCCCTATATGGCAGGATATCTGCTTCAATGAGAGGGCTTTTCTGTCTTACCATCAAGCTCTCCCCTCTAATTGCGGGCATAATGCTATCTTTACAAACAAGCAGCACATATGCCGCTCAACCTTTTATTGGAGTCTCAACGAATTGGGCTCTTCTTAAAGGGGAGGAGAAGTCAACAGGGTATGATGTGGCGGAAATGAACAGCGATGAAGAGCTGGAGCCTGCATTGTCCGTAAAATCATTGAATAACTACATTGCAAACAGTTCATTTGGTTATTTTGTAGAATTCGGTATAGAGTCATATTCTCTCTCAGGATCAGGAGAAGATAACACAGGCATTGATGGAGAGTATTTGTACTTAACACCCACAGTTTTTTACGATTTTCTCAAAAACAGTTCTGGTGATCATTCTTTCAAAATAGGCGCGGGGTTTGGTCTGGGATATATGTCAGCCGAGGGCAGAGTCATGGTTGAGGGTCCGGGATTACCTATCAAGACCATTGATGGTAAAGATTTTGGTACGTCAATTGGTCTTATGCTGGAGTATAAGTATAAAAACTGGGTCTTCCAGGCTAAAGAATATACGCCTGGCGCCACAATAGATGGTATCGATTTTATAATAGAGTTACCAACTTTTATTTTAGGTTACAGGTTTGATTAGAGAAAAACAGCGATAGGGACCATTTAAATTATTAACCCCGGAACATTGCTGGTGCGGGCTTTGAAATTTAGACCTTGTTTTTGATTTTCCCACCGTTATTTGACACAAATTCTATACGCCACTGTCCTCTTTTGCAATATTAATCACAAATGCGGAAATATAATTGATAATTGAAAATGGATAATTGATAGTTAGAATTTCGGATTTGCGATTGCGGAATGCGGATCATTCAATTTTGGATTTTGGAATTCGGATTGCGGAATGGGAAAGGCCGTTGCGGGTTACAGGTTGCAGGTTACGGGATTAAAATCTTTTAATCCTCTATATCCTGTTAATCCTGTCAAAAAACTTTTTTAAGATTTCTCCCTTCAGTCGAAATGACAAGAAAAAATGTGAGGTGCCTTTTGATGGGTTGCGCTTCGCTCAACCTCCTCAAGCCGCCAATTTATGCCAGCCTGCATCGTCGTATCCTAAAGAGACGATAGACGGCTCCGTGGCGGTCTTTGAAGCGAGTTCTTCCATGTGGTCTTTGTAATCGTCAATTTTTTGCCCCATAGCGACGAGAGAGCGTAATAAAAGTTCGCTTTGTACCTGCATGGGTACGGGGGCTTTGCTGCTTTCCCAGCGTGAAACCTGCTCTGGCCGGACGTGCAGTTTTCGGGCAAAATCCGCCTTGGACCAGCCAAGGGACTTCCTCAAGAAACCGATTTCAAGAGGGGTTAGCCTTTCCGGTTTGTTGACAAGTGCAACGGCGATGCAGCGGTGAAGACCTGCCAGGTTTGGAATGGAGACCAACTGGTTGCCGCAATTGGCGCAGCGCCTGAGCGGAATATCTTTCAATACCACATTGGGGAGGCCGCTCTCCTCGTAACGTATTGTTTCCGTACCTTTAACCATCTCCTCTTTTTTGCAGTCCGGGCAAATCATTCCAACCTCCATGCAGTAACAATCAATACTTCTTCTTTCGACAGGAATTCAATAATAACGGCTATCTTGTTCGTCCTCACCTGATGCCGCCAGGAACCGTTTTCGTATTCCGCTTCTTCTACGATACCTCCTCGAAGCACATTCTCACAGTCAACCATGGTGAGATTGCGTTCCTTAAGCCGATCTATGGCGTGAGGCCTTGAATAGGTTATAAATCCATTCGTTAAAATTTTACGAAGCAGCTTTTTTGCTTCATGCTTTGAATAGGGTTGATCCATATTTGACTATAGCAACAACAGCGATTGTTTTCAAGGCAAATATTGCGTTTAGCGCAATGGTAGGCTTGGGGCTTGCTTGGTTGGTTTGTTATTGATTTTCTCCCCTTAAAACTGCTTTAAAGGAGTATGTCCACCAGTTTGACACATAGTTTATACTTCAGTGTCCTCTTTTGCAATATTAAGCACGCACTTTTTGCGTGGTGTTAAAAAAAGCCTTCTTTCTTATTTTGATAGGATTAACGGGATTTAGGGGATTGTGTGGGGGCTGCGCTTGCTCTCTACTAACAACCATTAATTATTAGTAGATTTTTTATAATTATTTACATGTACCCTCTTTTTTTGCGAGGTCATAGTTTTCACATAGGCCTAATTGACAGGCCTTTTTCCAATCAGAGCAACTTCTTTTTTTGTCTTTATACTTAGCGGAAAAGGCATCCCCCCGATTTTTGTAGGCATCTTGAATTTCCGGGTCTAATTCGATAGCCCTGTTAAAGTCCGAAATAGCAAGGTCATATTGCCCCTTTTTGTAATAGACTTCTCCTCGTGTGTCGTATGCCTCAGCAAGTTCCGGATTTATCTCAATTGCTTTGTTGGAATCTGCAATGGCAAGATCGTACTGATTTGTCAGGGTATAAGTCCCTGCCCGATTGTTATAGGCTTCGGCGTAATTAGGATCTATCTCGATAGCCTTGTTATAATCAGAAAAGGCACGCTCATATTGTCCCTTTTTAGAAAATGCGTCACCTCGACTTACATAGGCATTAGTATGGTTTGGATTTAATTGGATGGCCTTATTGGAGTCCTTGATGGCGAGGTCATATTGACCATTTAATTTATATGCAATACTCCTGTTGACGTATGCCTGAAAAAGCCAAGGATTCAATTCAATCGCTTTGCTTGTATCCGAAATGGATTTATCGTATTCACCTTTACGACCATACATAAGGCCCCTGTTGTAATATGCCTTAAAATGCTTGGGGCTTAGTTCAATTGCCCTTGTAAAGTCCAGGATGGCATCGTCAAGCTTGTCCATCCTATAATAATGGAATCCCCGGCTATTGTAAGAAGCGGTATGCCTGGGATTTATTTCAATGGCTTTGGTTAAATCAGAAATGGCACGCTCATATTGGCCTTTCGCACCGTAAGCATTTCCTCTATTGTAGTAAGCTTTGGCATTCCTCGGTTCAATTTCAATAGCTTTGCTGTAATAAGAAATAGCGAGATCATATTGTCCATTTTTATAATAGTCATAGCCAGTGTTGTTGTATGCCTCAGCCTCTGAGCCTTTGCGTAACGGTCCTTGTGCAAAGACGCTGTCAGCAACAAACAAAAAAAGTAACAATCCCATGAGATAAATGAGTGATTCAGTATATCGTTTCATAAAATGTCTCTTTTAATTTAATATTTTATAGGAAAAAAGCGGGATTCAAGACTCACCCCTCTTATAATTCAACAAAAAAACGCCACTGCTAAAGATATTTTTCTAACCCCCGTTAGCGTTATGCTTCAATAATGTGGTAAATACACCAATTTTGACGCACATTTTATATTTAGTTGATAGGTTTTGCAATATTAATCACGCAAGCGGGAAGAGCAAAACCTTATTACCACGGAAAGTGCCGGAAGGTCACGGAAAAAAGATTTTATATTGCCACAGAGGGCACGGAGGGCACAGAGAGAAAATTTTTTGACAAGATTAACAGGATTTACAGGATTAAAATAATTTAATCATCGGTTAAAAGACTTTCGTTCAAATCAGCGAAAATCCGCTAAATCCGCGTCAGACCTGTTCTATTTCTTTTCTTTGCATTCTTGGCGGCTTTGCGCGAGATAAATCTCTTATGGATTCCCGACGGCTCAGGAAATGAGCGGTCGGATCTGCTTCTGAAGGTCGGGGTCCAGTTCGGTTGTTTCTTTCATTACATTGAATTGCATGGTTGCCTTTGCAACTTCAATGAGACTATCTTCAATTCGATATTTTTTTCTTTTCTTCAGCCAGTCCAGGACCTTGGCAAGGTGCCAGATGGCAGGTTTGCCTTCATGGACGGGGGTGGGGAATTCCGCTCCGCTGGCAATCATGAGCTTTCTCAGGTTTTGCCTGGTAAATCCGAGGAGCTTTGCTACATCAGTGAGGCCCACAAAGTCGGGTGTCGCTTCCACCAGAGCTGCTCCCGGTATGGCCCTTTTTACATCGGAAAGGGCACTGTAAACGGCGTCAAAGGCGTTTGATGCCTCGCGTGTGAAGCTTAAGGCAATGCGACCATTCTGGCCTATCCCTACGATGGCGTCATCGCAGCCTTCGGCGGCCAACCGCCCCAAATGTTTTTCGGGATTCTCCTTTGTATTCTTCAAAGAGAACTTTAATGTAAATTCATACTCTTTCATGACTTACTCCTCTTTATTAGGGGGCTCATTCCTGTTGTGCATTGCGCAGTTGTCAATTACCCGCCGGATTTGCCGGGTATGGTTCCCGGCATTCCTGGGAGTACTCCAGACACTGGTAATACAGAACTCGCCACACCTGCAATCCTTACTGTTATAAGGGCAATAAATTTTACCCCAGGCGTGTGAACCTCCTGTTTCAACACGCCATCCATTCGTCTCGGCATATTTCAGGGCTTCTTCAATTTCCTTTTTCGGATGCATCTTTCTCGGCATTCGTAGTTCATCTCCTGAAAGTATAACTATATTATTGGCAGGTTGTCAAGTGACAACCCGGTTTGTGTGCTGTGCAATATATTTAGCTTATTGATCTAAAGGCAGGACATATCCCTTTAACTTGAAAAAGCCCGACACCTTTACCGGTGCGGGCTTTGAAGTTTAGACCTTGTTGTTGATTTTTCCCTCTTAAAACTGCTTTAAAGGAGCATGCCCACCAGTTTGACACATAGTTTATACTTCAGTGTCCTCTTTTGCAATATTAAGCACGCATGCGGAAATATAATTGATAATTGAAAATGGATAATTGATAGTTAGAATTTCGGATTTGCGATTGCGGAATGCGGAATGATTCTTCGACTGGCTCAGGCCTATGGCTCGCACCAACGGCTTATAGAGATGACAGGATGGAGGAAAGGCATGGAACGCGGATGACACGGATTTAGCGGATTTTCACTGATTAGAAAGATAGTGTTCTTTTATACAACTTTATTAAAAATATTTTTTTAGATTTTTCCAACGGAATGATTGTATAGTTAGGCGCAATGAAACTAAGTACCTTAAAAACAGTCTTGATAATCCTGCTCTTGTAAATAAGCTCAGTGCCGAGCTAGAGCCACTTTTGCATGAGTATGTATCTTTACAAGGAAAAAGAGGTTCGTCTATCCGAATTCAAGTGGACCAGGATGTTGAAATTATTTTTACACTTGAGGACGTCGATACACTTTGCGAGCTTTTCATTAAGGGGAAGTTAGGACAGCATGAACTTACGTATATTGCCGACGTTATTGAGTTGGCCGCTAATGTTAGTTACATTGATGACGATACAGCACCAATAATAGCTGAATTTGTATCGGAAATGACTGACCCTGCAGTAATGGGAGTTTTTACTACCAAACGAGCGCAAGAGGTTCCGGCGGAAATAAAAAGCATGTAATCAATTTAGCTAGTGCTTGGCTTGAATGAAGTGAAGTGCAATCGGGGAGTTGCCTAAATTCCCGGATTATATCCGGTTATGTTACTTAAATTTTAGAATATATAATTATGCGAATAACTCACAGAATCGCCAGATTTTTCGCCCCTAATTTTATTCAACGACAGCTCTATCCTCCGCCAAAGGTTAATTTTCAAATAAGGTCGTACGAGGAAAAGGATAGAGAGAACGTAATGCGTATATATAAAGAAAATGCACCGGATCGCTTTCCAAAAGGTCACTTGCCATCCTTTGAAGAATATCTTGATAAAGATCCCTTGTCTTTTTTTGTAGCCCAGACACCTGATAATGAAATCATTGCCTGTGGTGGTGTGACAGATATTGGCCTGAAGTTTCATATACTTTGCTATGGCATGGTTGATCCTGCCTTTCAAAATTGTCGAGTCGGCTCAACAATGGTATTGGCACGCATGGCTTTTGCAACACGCTATTCAGGAGATCATACTTCAATCATTTATTCAGTGCCGCGATCAATAGGTTTTTTTGAACGCTTTGGTTATAAAGAAGTAAATAAATGGACTGATGAAGAAGGACATTCCTATCCGATTGCTGCTAACCGATATTCAAGAGAAATTTTCGATCCAATTAAAAGAATTTTAGACAAACGAGGACACCTGATAACCCCGGACTTGCCAATTGTGATGAAATATGAAGTGTATGATATGCTTACAAAGTCAGACAGCAGCAAGGTTAATCCCCCTGAAAAGGTTTAAATATAAGGTTTCGCCTTTGCTCTGCCAATCTGGAAGACAAGTCTCCTTCACAGTTAGATTAAGACTTTATGGCCTTGATATACCCTTTTTTCAATTTTTTAGATGCCATGCTTTTCTTTTCACTTAAAGCACGCTCATTGGTTTCAAAGGTTTTTACCTTTACTTGCGGCCTATTTCCTATCCTTCCGTATTGTACAGTTACAGTAGTTCCTTCTACGTTGATTTCCCAATACTTATTACTGTTTCCCCCGACATATTCATATCTTTCGAATAAGGAATTATCTTTTGCGTCAACAGCATTGTTTTCTTCCTCTGGCTCTACCTTTTCTTCCCGTGTTGTTTCTTGCCGGAGATCTTCCGTAACTTCAGTTCTGTTATTTACAGGCTCATGAGAGGACACTTTGTCAGCAATTAGCTCTTCAATATCTACTTTATGGGAACGCTCTTTACCTGATAATAGTTGTTCTATTCTTTCCAAAACTCTCCCTGGTTTTTCCAGCCAGTCTTTCGCATAAACAGTGGCAACTTTCCAGCCGAAAGTGTTTAGAATCTCAGGTTTTTGGCAGTATTGTTCCAGTACGTTCTCATTGGCATAATGTTCTCTCTTGTCGATTAAAATCCCCAACAGGTACCGGTTTTCACCCGGTTTTTTTATCCCCAGGTCGCATTTAAAGTGTGATTGCCCTATGTCAGGTTCCACCTCATAGCCCTTCTTTTCCAGAGCCGCCCTAAGCTGGAGGATCATGGGGTTGAGGCGCTTTTCTTTTTCCTGCTCTCCATAACTGAACATGCCGTCCAAAATCAAATTGGCTTTTGGCAATTCCCCTTGGGAAATATGTTTTGCATAGCTTAGGAACTTTTTAAAATAATTGGCCCCATCGTTATAGTCATTTTTTATTTCGTTCGGCAAAATGGACGTAACTACAACCATGTGCTTTCTTGCTCTCGAGAAAATGACATTTAACCTTTTTTCGCCTCCCCTCCTGTTTATGGGGCCGAAATTCATGAGCATTTTACCATTTGAATTATACCCGTAACAGACACTCATGATTATAATGTCCCGCTCATCACCCTGTACATTTTCGAGGTTTTTAACAAATAAGCCGCTAAACTGATCCTCATCTTCCCTCTGATACTCTTCTTCCAGCAATGTGTCGAATTGCGGATCATCGCCGGCCAACCTGTTCAGGGCCTCTTCGATCTCCGATTGCTGCTCCATGGAGAAGGCCACAATGCCGATACTTTTCCTTACCTTTTGCTTTAAGAACTCCGCCGTCAGGCTTGCAATATAAGTGGCCTCATCTTTGTTCTTCCGCTTTTCATATAAAGCATTCTCCAGGTAATGAAAACTGATGCTCCTGTCAAGAACCTTCGTAATGTCGGGCTTTTGGCTAATATCGACAATAGGGTGCAAAGGCTCCCTGTCCGAATGATGAATCACGCTGTCAGGAATGGTAAGCAGTTCCCGTTTGTAAAATGCCGCATTGCTGAAGCTTATCAGGCTTTCATGGCGGCTGCGATAGTGCCAGCCAAGCATAACGGACGATAATTTCCGTGAAGATTGGTTGAGTAAACTATCGGCGTCCAGGCTTATTCCTATCTTGCTTTCAATATCCTCTTCTTCCTCATCCTGCAGCGTAATGGTACTGAAGAAATTTGTGGGCGGCATTTGCATTTCATCACCGACAACGATAGTCTGTTTCGCCCTGAAAAGTGAGGGTGTGCCTTCTTCCACCGTAATCTGGCTGGCTTCATCATAAATCACAACATCGAATATGGACTGGTCAATAGGCATGATGTCGGAAACGCTGAGAGGGCTCATAAGCCATACCGGTTTTAGGGCCGTCATCAGCTCTTTGGCATTGCTCGAGGTCAGTTCCCTTATGGATTTATATCGCATCGATTTTCCAAACTCGTTTTCCAATATTCTTCGCGCCGAGCTAAGCGATTTTTTTGCTATTTTTTCATCATTGCTGAGTTGGGCCGCCGCAGACTCGGTAATCCTCACTTTTTCGAGGAATTGACTTCTTATCTTCGACCTGATGGCCTCTACATTACTGTCGTAGTATTTATCCAAAAGTGCATTGACACGGGATATGCTCACCCTTAAAGCATCTTCATCCATATCGGAAAACTGCCGTTCCTGCTCATAGATGCCGGCAAGAGATTTATAGGCCAGGTTGTAATCGAAATCGGGAAGCGCCCATTTTTTTCTATATAAGCAGCCCCTCATTTCATCGCTTAATTGACTTGCATTTAAGATGAAGGGAACAAAGGCCGACAGGGAATTCAGTGCCTTGTTGCTGATTAAAAGCTTATCCTCCAGCTCAGATAAATTAAATCTTCCAGGCTCTCCAAATATCATCTCCCCGATGGTTAGGAGTTCCTTAAATGAAGCGCTGAATGCCGACAATGACTGAAGGTAGCCCCTATGGTCGGAATCGGTCCAGGCAGTGATTGCCTCATGCGGATTTTGCTGCATTGTCTCTATCCAGCCATACTCTTCGTCAAAGCAGGTCAGACCGAATTCTTCTTCCGCCTGTTTTTTTAAACTCCTCACCTGCTCCTCAGCCTCATGCTCGGATATCAACTTTTCCAGAATGGTGGTAACCTGAGGCCTAATCTTATGAGCGTCAAAATCATAAGCTTCATTGATCTGCGATTTCAGTTTGTAATAATTGGGGTTGATAAAGCGAAAGATACTTTTTTTAAAGCCTAAATATTGCGCCAAAGCGGCCTCTGAATCATCTTTGCTAAATTTAATGCGCCAGTTATGATTTTGCTTTTCGAGGTCCTGCTGCAGGGATCTTTTTGAGTCAATATCTTTCTTTATCGATGAAAGATGGGCCGCTTCTTTGGACTGGGGCTTAAAAACGGACAGCTTGTCCGCCTGAAGCAACCCTTTTACTTTAAGAGCCAGCTCAAACAGTTCAGCCCAGTTTGAGATTGTCCTGCCGTCGGAATCATTTTCATCGAGGTCATCCAGCATCTCATTGAATTCATCCAGTAAGGCCGTGCATTTATTCAGCCTATCAAGTATGGCCGCTTTGTAGTTACTCTCACCTAAAATCTCCGGTGATAATCTTACCAATGGATAATCTGCAATATATCCCCGGAAATCATTTATTTTTAACTGTTCAAACCATTGTACAATCCCTTCCCTGTTTTCTTTCCATTCAGTATAAAGGGGAAAATGGATAAGCTCTATTTCTGACGGTAAGGTTCTTCCTTGACCTGTAGCATGGAGGACTTCAAACAACTCCAGAGGAGGAACATCTCCATCTGTCATGACCTGGTGAAAGTATGAGATTTTATTTATCTCTTCATTCAAGGAATCAATTATTACATCCCGTTGCCGCCCGATTGATGCATGGTCGAGATCCTTCTCCAGAAAATCGGTGTAGGTCTCTTTCAGGTTTTGGATAAATGCCTTTTTATCGGCTTGAGAATCATGGATAAGGCAGCACAATTCGTCTAATTTCCTGTTTTTAAGCCTGTGAAAAACAACATCCAGGGCGGCCCTCTTCTCACAAACGAAGAGGATCGTTTTGTCTCTTGCAATATAATCTGCAATCAGGTTTGTAATCGTTTGTGATTTCCCCGTACCGGGAGGCCCCTGGATTATATAACTTTCACCTGAACGGGCAATCTGGACTGCTTTTGACTGGGTGGGGTCCGACAGGATGATCGGGTAATTGGCCCGTAGATGCTCATCTTCTTTTTCAGCGATTTCCACTCGCTTTGGAATTTCGCTATAAAGCTGTTCAAAGATATTATTTTTTATGCTGGCATTTATGATCTCATTATAATCACGGACAAGACTCATCTTCCGGTAATTAAAGTTTCCTAAAGTGATATTGCATGTATCAATTTCCCATATGAGAGGATTCAATTCGCCATCGTTATCAGTAGTGTAAAATGTCCTGTTTTTTTCAGAGACGGCAAAATTATCGGCCGGGTTCAAATCTTCATTAATTATGTATTCGAGAGCATTGTTTTTATGCCTGATTCTTTCATTGAATATCTGCAGCCCCAAGGGTTGAAAATCATCTTTATTATAAGAGTATGAAAAGGAGCGCAGGTTCAGCCCCCTGCTTCTTTTCTCCAGTTTTTTACTTTCCATGCTGAAGTTCTTTTTGGCGATGCTGTGAATAAGCTGGATCCTCGGTTTTTGCCGCCATTTGAGCCTTATTCCTGTACCACCTATGGCTATTTGCTTCTCGATGGAGGCAACCAGGTCTTCGATGGATGTTGTTTCAAGATCGATAAAATCGGGCAGAGCAATATCATACAAGTCCTTAAGATAATGACTTAAGACAGGATTGATTTCCGCTTCCCCATCAGAAAAATTAAGTGTGTACTGGTCTTCAACGCCCTTTTTCTTTATCACTTCTACAGGCATAAGAAGCAGCGGCGACGTAATACGCTCTTCCCTGTTTTCCTTGAAATTATACCAATGTAAAAAAGCGATAACCGTCCTGAGCTGACTAAAGCCATATTCGTTTTTACTTTTTCTTGCCTCAAGCCTTATCTTATTTAAGGTAGTCGCCAGGAATCGATTCTCTTTGAATTCAAGGTAGGAGTTAAGGGGCAGTTTTTTCTTTTTAATCAACTTTTGCCGTATTTCGTCGTTCCAGTAGATAAGGTCCTTCTCGCGAATATTCTTATAATCAAGAAGCAAGGGCACAGAGCCGAGAGTAAGGTTCAGGAAGCTTTGCCTGTCTGTAAAATAGAGAAGCTTATTCCTCCTGCTTATATCAAACAATCGATTCTTTAATTTTGAAAGTATCCAGTTATCCCGTTCGGAAATATCCTGGTTTCTAAAGCCCTCGGTCTGTGTGAGGTCCACATAGTTTTCAGGATTATATTCACGATAGTTCTTGAGCTTTGTAAGGACCTCTTCCAGGTTGGCCGTTCTCTCTTCCACATAGAGGTTTGTCATCTCGAAAATGACGTTTAGTATGGTGGGGTGCAGGTTTTTATTCAGGAAAAAGAGACTCTCCCTGTTGGCAACAAAAAGTTCCAGGTCATCGCTGTTTCTAAAGTCGAGGTTAAAAGCAAGGCTTGCTAGTATCTGCCCAAGTACAAATACATCGGTAAGGGGATTGTAATGCCCTTTTTCGTGATCCCAGCATTTATAATTGTGCATATAGAGAGGTGCATCTATCGGCTTGCCGTCCTGGTGAATCTCCATATTGACCTGCTCGATCTGATGGCTGTCCAGGTCATTGCTTTCAGTGATGCCACGAGATACATCGAGCGCACCCTGCCGGGCCGGTTTGGCAAATAGAGGCGTGTCGGCTTTGAGAATAGCCTTTCCTTTTGTATTTAAGCAGAGCTTTTGATTGTTGTGCCCGATTTGATCGATGGACGTAATGAATGCCACCATGTTGTTTTCATGCAACTCACATACTTCCTCAAGCAGGGGCAATGCGAGGGCAATGAAATCGGGAGATTTAATGGCACCGAAATCTTTAATTTGCTCCAGTAAATCAAAAAATGAAAGTTCTTCTTTATCCATTGTCTAGTCGTTGTATAAACTCTCTTCCTTCCCTTCTTTTACTTCTTGCAGTTCAGCCAGTGCCTTTTCTTTCATGATTTTAAAATCCCTGGCAGTAAGCTTTAGTTCTTTTCGTATATTTTTTTCATAATGATCTTTAAGTCCCAGTAATTCCGCTATTTCCAGGGTATGGCCCATGGGTGCACTTTCCATGTCCGGGTCTGCCTTTGCAAAGTCGAGTAAGAGGTAGGCCATATAGTTTTTAACGGATGGCATGGTTTTTTCCAACTCGCCCGCCAGTCGGTTTGCTTGTTTGTGCTCCGCGTTCCTGTAAAAATCACTAAAATACTCTTTACATAAATTCGTAACGGCTGAACTGTTCATCCAGACCGGCGTCACAACCAATTGGAGCAGGTCTTTTGTATATTCCTGCATAATGCTTTGCTGAAAAATATCCAGTTTGTTAAGATCGATTTCGCCCTCTATCAGATGTTTAACCTTGCCAAAGTAGTCTTCATTTTTCTCAACATGCAGGTGCAAAGCGAGACACCTGATGTAAGATTCGGGATGGCTTTCATTTAGTGTTACGTTTGAGTCGAAATTTATTATTTCCTGCGCCTGGGCAAGGTAGCTTTCGGCATTAACCTGGGTAAGACCGGTATTCAGCTTTACAAGCATTTGGATAACCGTTTTATAGTCATGGCAAACCTGAAGGGCCCCGTTATCGCAAAAGAGTTCCATGTACAGCTGAAAGATACGTGCCGTTTCTATAATGGCATCTTCACTTCGAACATCGTTTGCCAAGGCTAAAGCGATGCGCCGGGTAATCTCGTATTCACCGTTGTCGATTTTATAAAAGAGATAATGGCTCAGTTCATGGGCCAGAAGGGCCTTTATTTCGTCTTCCGATAAAAGGCCGACAAGATTGCCTGAAAATACGATATGAGCTTCATTATCGATTATGGAAATGCCCGCATTAAGTTGTAGGCTGTTGTGTTCCTGGTAGAGCGTCACCTGGGCATCTATCTTAAGCGCTTGGCAGACTTCATGAGCCAGTTCATAGAGGTTCTCATGGGATTCATTATCCATCCGGTAGGTATTCTTCAGAAGGTTTGTTTTAAACTCTTCCACCTGTTTTGATTTGTTGCTTTCCTCTGAAAACCAGTTCCAGGTTTTTTTTCTGCTTTTGAAATGATCACGAAGTTTTTTGTGATATTCAAAAGGGGAAAGAACCATACCGGAAAAACTTTGAGGTGATTTATTCATTTAACCCTTTCCATGCTTTAGCCATAAGTTGCTCATATCAGGTTCTTAATAAGGCAGAGACCTTTAAAATCGTTAGTATCGCTTTGAAAATAATAAAACCTATCTCAGCAAATTCCTATGCCTCAAGCTGCCTGCCATCCATCGAGTAAGCAATAGCCAAAGGATGATCAGAACGCTGCTTCAGGGCTTTTTCAAAGGAATCAACTGCCGGTGAAAGCCCTTTTTGTTGAGTGTCAACAATCGCTCTGCCGCCCAGCGTCTTGTAGAGGCGCGTCCCGGGTAGCAGTCTAAAGGACAGCAACCGTTTAAATTTCAATCCCCCCTTTAATACAAAAAAAGCCCGCCACCTTTGCCGGTGCGGGCTATGAATATTACATGTTATCGATTCCCCTCCATTAAAACATGCTTTGACGGGGCATGCCCACTGGTTTTTGATACATATTCTATACTTCACTGTCTTGTTTTGCAATATTAATCACGCACGGCTCCCCCTTAGAAAATATATTCTTCCAAGGGGATAAGGGAAATTTCTGAAAAAAAGCGCTTATTATTTCCGCGGACAGGGAAAGTTAAATTAGCAAATGATCTTACAAAGTGATAGGATCGATACTAAGAATAGCAGTTGATGCGCTTCGCATTTAAGGAGTCCCGACAGTGGAAAGACCTTCTCCTCCAGGAAATCAAAAAGACATCTCATCTGAATGGCTTCAACTCCTCGTTGATTCCGCCCTTGACGGCATCGTTACTATGGATGCTTATGGCCGAATCATTGCCTTTAATCCTGCTGCTGAAAAGATATTCGGTTATAGCAAAAAACAGGTTATCGGCCAGAGGGTATCGGAAAAACTGATCCCTAAAGAATTGCGCCTGGCCCACGAAAAGGGACTGGCACAGTACCTGGCTACGGGGAAAAGCAAAATTATCGGCAATCGTATAGAGCTTGAAGCCATGCGTTCCGGTGGCGGCATCTTTCCGGCAGAGGTCGAGGTTATCTCCGTCAAATCAAGTAAGGAGCCCATCTTTATTGCCTATATTCGTGATATATCGGAGCGTAAAGAGAGGGCCCGGGAACAGCTTCACTATGCCGAAAATATCAAAGCGACACTTTTGCAGACCTTGCTGGCCGTGTCAAAGACTGTGGAAATTCGCGACCCTTACACAGCCGGTCACCAGAGGCGGGTAGCTCACCTTGCCGCCTCCATCGCACAACAAATGGGATTGTCTGATGAAGAGATTGAAGGGATCTTTTTAGGGGCCCTTATTCATGATATCGGCAAGATCGCTGTGCCTGCCGAGATTCTATCGCGGCCCGGGAAACTGAGAGATGAAGATATCGACTACCTGAAGATTCACTGCCAAAAGGGCTACGAAATTTTGAAACCTGTCGATTTCCCCTGGCCCATTGCAAAAATTGCCCTTCAGCACCATGAACACCTGAACGGAACAGGCTATCCCCAGGGCTTGCGTAAGGGTGAAATTCTGCTGGAAGCGCGCATTGTCTGTGTTGCCGATGTGGTGGATGCCATGACCTCTCACAGACCCTACCGTCCGGCTATCTCTTTGGAAGAAGCTTTGAGTTCTCTTTTAGTAAAGGCAGGAAAATGGTACGATGCTCATATTGTCGAAGCCTGTGTAGAGCTGTTTAGAGAGGGCTATCGAATTGATGCCGTTGACCTGGAAGAACTGGCCTGGCTGGTATCTCTAAAATAAGCCATAAAATTCTCTGCTGAAAGTTTCAGAAGTAGCTTTGTTTAACCGGCCGCTTTAAAAATATTATTGGAACGGTATATGAGGGCAAAAAAGAGAGGGCCTTTTTTACTTTGGAAGAGGGTTAAAAGTTCTTTGACTATTCTCCAGAGCTTGTATCTCCGGCTATGGATGTAGTATGATTCAATCTTTTTTACCGTAGCTTTAGACGTAAAGCCGTTTGGGTTAAATTAAAAAAAACCGGTATAAGAAGATAACAGGTCATATCAATGTTGGGCATCCATGGGGCCTGGCGAGGCCGCAAAACTTAGGTGAATTGTGAGTGATAATTTAAAAACCTTCTTTTCTCTTTCTCAAGGGAAACGTGAAAAAAGCAATCTGCTTTTTTTGTTCAAGTTTATTGTTTTTTTATTCTTTCTCGTCTTCCTTTACACGGTCATCTTTCAAATCATAATGGTCAGGGTGGAAGGGGCCACACACTCCTGGATGGCCGGTCTCTACTGGGTACTTATTAATATGACCACGCTCGGTACGGGTGATATTTACTTCCTTTCCGACATTGGCAGGCTTTTTACGATCATAGTGCTCATTTCAGGTGTTCTTTTTCTGTTGATTGTTCTTCCCTATACGATCATCAGCTATTTTGTTTTCCCCTTAATGGAAGAAATGGCAAAACACCGCATACCAACCATGCCTGCCGGGCCTTTGCAGGACCATGTTATTATTTGTGGCCGGGACTCAATTGCAATGAATCTCCTGGAAAAACTTCGTATTACCAATCGCGCCTATATTTTTGTCGAAGCTGATCCGGCAAAGGCGGAAATCCTGCACAATGAGGATTATCCCGTTATCCATGGTGATTTTTCTGATGAAGAAACCTACAGGAAGTTAAATGTCAATGCGGCCAAAATTATATTTGCCAACCAGTCGGATGTTGTCAATTCACACATTGCTCTCACAATGCGGGGCATTTCGGAAACACCTATTGTCGCCCTGGCCGAGACAGGCGCATCGAAAGATATTCTTCACTTTGCCGGCTGTAATTATGTGCTTCCCGTTAAAGAGATTCTTGCTAAATATATGGCCAACCGCTGTGTTTCCGGCGCAACGCATACCAAGCAAATGGGGGCGCTGGAGAAACTTAAAATTGTCGAGTTTCCTGTTTACGGTACACCTTTTATGGGAAAGAAGATATTTGAACTTAAGATCAGGGAGACAACAGAAATTAATATTGTCGGTATATGGGAAAGAGGAAAGTTTTTTACACCCAGACCGGACCATGAATTGACATCTTCATCGGTTCTTTTGCTGATGGGCGAAAAGGAAAAACTCATTGAGTTTGATACCTTTATGTCGATTTATATCCCTTCTGACAAGCCGATTATTGTTATCGGCGCCGGTGCTGTCGGTCTTTTTGTGGCGAGAGAACTCGATAAAAAAGGGATCGCCTATTTCATTGTTGATACTATAGATTGCAGACAGAAGCTGGGAAAAGGGGTGTTTATCAAGGGTGATGCAAAGGAAAGAGAGGTGCTGGAGAGGGCCGGCGTAATGGAAACACAAACAGTCGTTATCACCACCAGTGACGATGGCACAAACGGATACCTTTCACTTTATTGCCGCAGTCTGAATAAAGAACTCAGGATTGTGAGCCGTGCCAACTTTAACAGAAATATTAATACCATTCATAAAGCCGGCGCAGACTTTGTCGTTTCCTATGCTATGATCGGCACAAGTATTGTAAACAACATACTGCAAAAGAGGCACTTGACCCTTCTTGCCGAAGGGCTCCACATCTTCAGGTACCAAACTCCGCCCATTCTTGAGGGCAAGACCATTTCCGAAGCTAATGTGGGCGCCCTGACGGGATGTAATATTATTGCATTAAATAAAAATGAAAAACTTATCAACGCTCCGCACCACACAACCCGCCTGGAAAAGGAGGACACGATTATTATGATCGGTAATATGGAGCAGGAAGAACGTTTTATCAGGGAATTTATTTCCTAAAGAAGAGAGAGGTTCAGGCGCCCGGGTTCAACTAAAAACTTGCTATGCTCAGACCGTTTATTCTCTTCTCCCTCCCTCATCCGCTTCATTCGGTTGTGTTGAACAAAAATAAAAGAGATTGGCAAGCCTGCCGGGATGATTGAATGTTCCTTCCTCCGGCTTGATTCTTTATTTCTTTTTGGAACTAAACCCTCTTAAAAATCAATCATTGCTCCAGTGTGGTCCCCGCATCATTCCTGAACCGCCGTACATGCGGCACTCCGACCTTCTTTCCCTTGCCAGCTTTTTTATCTTTTCCCTTTGTTTTTTTGTAAGTATGCTTCTGGCATTTGTGCTGGCCTGGGCTGAATTCATGAGGAGTTTGCTCTTAAGGTCTGCAATTTTTTTGACAATTTTCTCTACGGTTTTCATATCTGCCGAATCTCCCGATAGTGATTCACGAAATTCGATATAAGCTATTTTCATTTCAGCCTTCAGCTTGATTTGTTCTTTCCTGTAACTGTTTTTGAGCTTATTCAGTTTTTCCGTCTGCTTATCGCTAAGATCGAGATCTCCCAACAGGTCAAGGTAGGAATCACAACCGCCGTGCATACCTCCCATGCCCGGCCCCATTCCACGACCCATCTGAGCTGTCGTGATTGACGAAGAGAAAAGAATCAGAATCCAGATTATCGCTAAAACACTCCCTTTTTTTTTCATTATCAACCCCCTTTGTTTTTATAATTATTTTTCTATATAAGAAAGTTTAGCACTACTTATCCGGGATGCAATGAAAAGGAAAAACTTTACGCTCTTATTTTCAGAGGGCGCTTCCCAAATTTATAGCCGCTTTGTTTTGTCCCGTGGATGTCTTCCCCGGACAGGGAGACCTAAGAGGGATTTGCCGTCTTAATAAGTTTATCGTAAATGAGCACGTCTTTATCGGCAAAGGTTACTTTTGCCTGCCATCTGGCGGCAAGCCACCTGGCGGTTTTTTCTGAAAAAAAGCAGACATGGGTAAGGTCGTTTTTATAGTGCCATTTTGAAAAGGCCGCCTTGTCAAGAGCCAGCTTTGTCATGATGCCCAGCCTGCCTCCCGCTTTCAGGCAATGCCAGAGCCTGTCCAGCTCTTCGCCGGGGTGGTGCAGGTGCTCTACTACTTCTGTAGCGGTTATAAAATCATATTTTCTATGAAAGACTGATTTATCATGGGCATAAAAATAATCATATAATGCTACCTCATGCCCCGCTTCTTCAAACATGACTGACAGCGCCGGTCCCGGCCCGCAGCCAAAATCGAGGCCCGAGCTTCCCGGTTCAAGGCTTTCCACCATCGGTTCAAAGAGACGGCCCAAAAAACGGCGGTAGCCCGCATCGTGAGGATCGTTGCGGTGCAGGTCATATTCGGCCTTTTCTGCATGGGCGTGAAGATATTGCTCAGGCAAAATAAAGGTAAGGCCGCATGACCGGCAACGGTAATAGTCACGTCGTTTGTCGCGGTGAAAGGGCTCCCTTGCCTCGCTCTTGCATAAGGGGCAATTGGCTAATCGATTATTATGATCCAATTCTTATCTCCCAAAATGATTTCACTATTATAAGCTATCTTCCGGCTTTTATAACAGGAGTAATCCTATTTTTCTTAAGCTCGGAATAGAGGGAAGGCTGGAGAAATCAAATATGTCATTGCCAATGAGTGCGAGTATTTTGAAAGGTTTTTTTGACAGGATCAACCTGATTTTGGGATTATGGTCCCCCTGTCAAGGGGGAGTTTGGGGGCTTGCTCTTCAATATTTTTTCAGATTAAAAAACTTTCTTTTGTTCCTGGCGCCTTTGCGCGAAACCTTCCCTTAAACCTGCAGCATGAAACTGTTTTCATTTTTTAAGTTTACAATCAGGTTTGGGTTATGTATAAAAAGTTGAGTTGAAATCTTGGGGGAGAGATGAGTGAGAAAGATAAATTCTTGACAGGAGAGTTAACATGGTGTTAACTAAAGTGTGAAGGTTGAAAAAAATAAAAATTCCGAACAGGCTTGAAGCGGAAAAAATAATTAGGCAGCACCTTTCAGGTGGCTTGGTTGTAATAACCAGATACTTTAAAAAGCGCCTGGCACAGCGTGGCTTTTCTATGCAGGATGTAACGCATGTACTTAAGACCGGCCGAATTTACAATGAACCGGAGATTGATATTAATAGTGGTAAGCCGAGATACAGAGTTGAAGGTGAAACGCTTGATGAAGATGTCTTAAAGGTAATTGCAGAATTGTACGATGAAAAAACTTTATTAATCACGGCATTTGGAGATTGAAGATGAGATGTCCCAATTGTGAAAAAGAGTTAAGCAAAACAAAAAGAGATTATCATTATATTGAATCGGGTCTGGATAAAGTAATTCTTAAAGGGATTAATGTATATACTTGCAGTTGTGGTGAGGAAATGCCTGAAATACCTAATATTGAAGGACTTCACAAAACAATAGCCATGGCTCTCATCCATAAAAATACGCTTTTAACGGGACAGGGGATAAAATTTTTGAGAAAGGCAATGGACTTAAAAGCTGTTGAACTCGCTCAGTTAATGGGGGTAGATAAAGTTACTATATCACGGTGGGAAAATAATAAAGCTGAAATCAGCAATGCCAATGACCATCTGTTAAGGATGATCTATATAAGAAAGCTGGAAGAAGAAAGTAATCAGCTATTGTCGGAGCCCATTTTAAATATTCTCAAAAACATCACGCCTGTAACAGGTAAACTCTCCAAAATTAACATATCCTCAAAAGGTAAAGGGATGTACTTTGCTGAACCAATGGCAGCGTAGGAACCTCCAGACTTAAAGTTTTACTCCCGCTTGTCATTCCGAACGTATGTGAGGAATCTTAAAAAGATTATTTTTGACAGGATTTACAGGATTTTAAGATTTATTCCTTCTCCTTTGCGGAAACTTCCTGTCACCCTGAGCTTGTCGAAGGGTGCTGGATTTTTACGTGACTTCCGCGGTTGAAAAAAGTTTACAAACCGCTTTGCATTATGTATAAAAATAGATCAAAACGCATTTTGGGGGAGAGAAAAATGGGAAGTGCAAAGATATTGAAAAAAATGAAAGCCCGAACCGGTGACGGTTTCGGGCTTTTTTGTGTGAAAAAATAGTATAGAAAGGGTAGCAGTAAAGTTTTTTTATCTAGTATGGGACGAGATATTCATAAAACTCCATTTGATGAAGGAACAAAAGCAAAGCTAGCACTCTATGAAAACTACATTAAAGAGTGGTTACCTGTTTTCCTTTCAAGAACCCCAATTTATACAAAGATAAATATTTTTGATTTTTTTTCGGGACCGGGGAAGGATGAAACAGGTTGCAAAGGAAGCCCGCTTATTACCATTGATTTACTCCAACCGTATTTATCAAATATTATTGGGAACAAACAACAAGTTACCCTCTTTTTTAATGACAATAGAAAAAAGAAGGTCAGAACACTTCAGGAACATGTATCAGCTTTGAACCCAGAATCACATGCATTTGAAATTATCTGCACTTCCAATGAATTCAATGTTGCTTTTAGAGAATATCTTCCAAAAATGTCTGAATCGGGTACGGCAAACTTCCTTTTTCTCGATCAAAATGGAATTAAACATATTACTGACGATGTGTTTCTTGAAATTATTAATCTTCCAGCAACAGATTTTCTTTTCTTTACTTCATCATCCACTCTTAGTCGTTTTACAGACCACCCTGAGATAAAGAAATACATAGATATACCATCACACGAAATAACAGCATCCAATTATTACCACATTCACCGTCATGTTATTGATTACTATTGGAAGCTGATCCCTAATAGCAGAGAATATTATCTTGCCCCTTTTTCTATAAAAAAAGGAGCTAACATTTACGGGCTTATATTTGGAACAGGACATCTTCTCGGATTAGATAAATTCGTTAATCAATGTTGGAAGCTTGATCCACAGACCGGTGATTCAAACTATGATATTGATCAAGACAATATAAATCCACAGCAACCATCCTTATTCAGAGAATTTAATATTCCTAAAAAAGTTCAGCTATTCGAAAATGAATTAGAGAAAGCTATTTTGAAAGGAAAAGTCAAATCAAATAAGGATATTTATCGATATACGCTTACTAGTGGTATTAAGCCGGCTAATGCGAGAAGTGTAATAAATGGCTTAATCAGAGACGGTAAAATGCCGAAACAAAAGTTGAATGTTTCTTACAATAGCTGTAAAGTAGGAACAGAAGAACAAAGGATAAAATTAAAATAATTTATGGCCACTTTTTCAAGTATAGAATGGACTGAACAGACATGGAACCCGACGACGGGATGCAGCAAGATATCTCCCGGTTGTGCCAATTGCTATGCCGAAATCATGGCAAGGCGACTACAGGCGATGGGTGTACCGGGGTATGAAAGGGGGTTCGAGGTAACCTTGCAGCCTCATCGTTTGGATGAACCGCTAAAGCGTAAAAAACCGACCGTCTATTTTGTTAACTCTATGAGCGATCTTTTTCATGAGGATATCCCGGATGACTACATTAATAAGGTTTTAAATATAATGCGGAACTCTCCACGTCATATTTTTCAGGTGTTGACCAAAAGGGCTGACAGGATGGCGGAGTTCTTCAATACTTACGATGCGCCTTCAAATGCCTGGATTGGTGTAACGGTGGAGAACAAAAAAGACGGTTTGCCACGCCTTGAACTTCTCAAATCTGTTAAGGCCTCTGTTCGTTTCCTTTCCGTTGAACCTCTTCTCGAAAACCTGGGTGTAGTTGATTTTGGAAATATCGAATGGGTGATTGTAGGTGGTGAATCGGGCAACAGGGCGAGGCTAATGGAAAAAAAGTGGGTCCTCAATATTAAGGTGCAGTGCGAAAAGCAGGGCGTGCCCTTTTTCTTTAAACAATGGGGGACTTGGGGCCCGGACATGGTTAAGAGGCAGAAGAAGAAGAATGGAAGAAAGTTGCAGGGAAAAACATGGGATGCTATGCCGCAGTTGGTAATGACAGGCCTCTAAAACGGTTTCTATCCCCGTTTTCTTTAAAAAATGTGACCTAATTCCTGAACATTTACGGCTGTCCCCAGTTATTAACAAAAAACAATAATCATTTGGATAAATAAATATGGCTGCAAACTATCCACCAGAGCTTTCCGTTGAGGATATAAAGGTTAAAATTCAGGCCACATATGCCAATCCGAATATTGGCAAAACTCATCAAGTAGTTCTTAAGGACGGTCCAAGAACATACCGTATAGCAACAATATTCGAAATACTTGACCCAGCAAAGGGAGAACTTCACCATCTATCCTTACAGCTTGATTCATTTGATAAGACTAGAGTAGGTTGGCGGACTAAGCCCGAAAAAAAAATCTGTCTTGATGGTGAAAATCCCGATGAAATTAATGCACTGTCTAGCTTCTTAAATGCCGTACTTTCAGAGCAATATCCAAAAAAGGCAGGGGAGTTTCATGTCATATCTAAGGAACAATATAAAATCTTATCTGAAATTACTTTATTATTGCCTCAGTTGCCAGGTTCTCGAAAACTCGAGTTGTTTACAGCGCTAATCGGGAGCTTAAAGGATGCTGATATAGACATCGGTGATTTTGTGGTGACCTTCCAGAAAACGGCACCTGAAGCTGTTAAAAATATTGGAATTGCGGCGAGGTTTGTACAGTATAAAGATGCCTTTACTCATCTAAAAAAATTGGTAGAAGCACCTGAAATTAAGGAGCCAGAATTTCAGAGTCACTTGAAGAAAAATCCATGGATATTTGGAAGTGAATACAGTGAACTTTTGGACAGACGCAAATGGACAAGAGACCAAAATTTTGATTTCATGCTGAGACGTACAGTTGATGGCTATCTGGAAATCATAGAGATTAAGACAGCTTTTTCGGAACCTCTGTTTAGGTATGACAGCAACCATAACAGTTACTATTCATCATCAAAATTGAGCCAGGTAATGGGGCAGACATTTGGCTACATTGAGGAGGTTGAACGAAATCGTGACTCAATAATTGCGACTGACAAGCTCGACCCATTAAAGATAAGGGCAAGAATATTTATTGGCAGAGATGGTGATGAGAATCAGCAAGCAGCATTGCGAACGCTTAACTCTCATCTGCATCGGGTCGAGGTGATGACCTTCGACCAGTTGATTCGCGTAGCTCAGAGGACGCTTGATATATTTCAAAATGAAATGAAAACTGACAAGGAAGTGACTGAAGATACTTGCTCCGATGAAGAAGACTTTCCTTTTTAAGCTAATTATGTGGAACCTGTATTAGTTAATAGGGACACATCCGAATGGCACTAAGTTAAGCGGTTTTAGCATAGAAAAAGAGCATGAAATATAAGGGGAAAATGGTATAATTGGGCATGAAAAATCATACACCTTTATTCCCCAATTTCCACTTTCAAACCCTCCGCAGAAAGCCCCGTTCAGCCCAACAGATTTTGGCTGAGAAAGTAGCGCAGCTGAAGGAGAAATCACTGAGTTAGTTAATAGGGACACATCCCAATTAATTGACAGCAACAGATTGATATGATATAAATCGACCATGCCA
>JAOUBX010000051.1 GCA_029860075.1 Deltaproteobacteria bacterium
CTATTATGTTCTACTATTCTACGGGACAAATCGTTTGTATGACCGACATATGAGGTGCCGGTTTTCAGGCTTTTTAATAGATATACGTAATAGGGCATAACCATCCCGTTATAAAAAAAGGACTGCACTTTGGCAGTCCCTTTTCTATATTTTGGTGGAGCTGAGCGGGGTCGAACCGCCGACCTGTCGATGCGACCGTTCTCTCTGCTTGTTTATAAAAAGCCTTTCTTTTTTAGTTCCAACCTTCCTTCTACAGATTTATAAAATTTTTCTCTTCGCATTGCATCACTGCGGGTTTGAAACTCTTCATGGTAGATCAATTCCCAGGGTGCTTTGTTTTTCGTATATTTGTTTTTACCGCTATTATGTTCTACTATTCTACGGGACAAATCGTTTGTATGACCGACATATGAGGTGCCGGTTTTCAGGCTTTTTAATAGATATACGTAATAGGGCATAACCATCCCGTTATAAAAAAAGGGACTGCACTTTGGCAGTCCCTTTTCTATATTTTGGTGGAGCTGAGCGGGGTCGAACCGCCGACCTCTTGAATGCCATTCAAGCGCTCTCCCAACTGAGCTACAGCCCCGTTAAATTATTTCTCAGATTCCTCTTTCTTTTCTGTAGAAGCTTTTTCTGTTTTAGCTTCATCAGCGTCTTCTTTTTGCTCAGTTTTCTCAGCCTTGTCTTCGACTGTTTCTTCTACAGGAGTCTCTTCGCCTACCGCTTCAAGCTCTTTGTTTTTCTCTTCAATTTTACCAATAATACTATCGATATTAGCAATACTCTCGTCGAAGAGCCTGGACTTTAACTTCTTTTCCTTGACCGAATTAAAGACTTCTTCACCCAGATCTGCGAGGAGTCTTTTCCTTTCTCTTTGCAGGGATGTGATATCGAGCTTTAGCTTGACAATATGCGAAGATTGGGTAATAGAATCCTTTGCTTTTCCAATGCCTCTTTTGGAAAGCTCGCTTAACTTGGCTAATGCTGCCTGCAGGTTTTTCTCTGTATTTCCCACTCTTTTCACCTCAGGTTCAAAGATTAGATATGTTAGTTAAAAAGAGGTTAAATGTCAATTAATTTCCGCTCTTTTTAGGCTTCTCCACCCTCTTTATAATAACCTTTTTGAGGACTACATCTTCAATTGGTTTGTCCCTGCGATTTCTTTTTACTCTTGCTATTTCTTTAACAAGATCAAGACCATCGAGAACCTGTCCGAATATGGTATGACGGCCGTCGAGGTGAGGTGTGGGCACTTCTGTAATAAAAAACTGGCTGCCGTTTGTGTTTGGTCCTCTATTTGCCATGGAGAGTTTCCCCGGCGCATTATGTCTGAGCTTTGGTGTAAACTCATCTTCAAAATTATATCCCGGGCCTCCTGTCCCGTTTCCTGCCGGGTCTCCCCCCTGGATCATAAACTTGGGGATGACTCTGTGGAAAATGGTTCCATTGTAAAGAGGCCTCTTTGTCATTTTGCCCGTTTTTGGATCACGCCACTCCTTTTTACCTTCTGCAAGCTCAACAAAGTTGGCTACCGTTTTGGGAGCCTCCTTCTCGAAAAGTATTACCGTAATATTCCCCATCGATGTTTCAAAGATGGCGTACAGTCCCGGTGTCGTGAGTTCAGCAGCCGTTGCCGATAAGGGCATTAGCGCTATGAGTGAAATAATTACTGCAAGTATAGCTTTTTTTACAAACATAAAAATCCTCCACATATTTTTTTTCAATAATTATGAGAGATAGTCTTACTCTCTAAAATAGCTTATGAATAAAGCTGATCGCTTTATTTAATCAATAAATGCGTTATCAGGAATACCCGGTTCATTACTCTTTTCTTCAGGCTGGTCTCCCTGAGCAGGAGTGCTTTCCTTAAGGCTTTCCACCCTGCTTATCATGTTTTTATTGAGATAAAAATACCTTCCGTTTTTTATCATGCTGATGAATTTGCCCTCCAGGTTGAGACAGTCTGAAAGCCTTGATCTCTCTTTTGGGACTTCTGAAATCATGGCGCCCTCAAAATTTTCGCTATTGGCAAAGCTTATTTTTACCTTTTCAATATGGTAAAGGCCCATAGAAAGTTTTTCTTCATCTTCCGGTGTTGAAAGTTCACCCTCCATGATTACGATCTGGTCCTTGTTTAAAAATTCCACCCTTCCTTCGTCCTTTAGAGAGAGAGGAATAAAGACCTTTTCTCCTTCCAGAATATCAGCGACCTTCTGGTGTCCATAATGACTCTCTGAATAAGAGGCAAGGAAAACCTCTCCCTTCAGCTTTGTTTTGTCCGGAAGGATGGCTGTAACGGTTGCTTTGTCTTTTTGAACGCTTAAATCATCCATTATTCCCTCTGTTAAAAAGAATGATCAGGGTGTAAGGTAACTTTTTACTTTAAAATTAAGAGATCAGGTCGGTTTGAATTTGATGCCTGCCTTGGCCATGCCATCGGCTAAGGATTTCTTGTCTATTGCTTTTAAGTAAGCTTCTTCAGGGGCTACCTTTTTTTGTTTTACAAAGTCAATAAGAACATCGTTCATTGTTTGCATTCCTACATTTTTTGCCGTTTGCATGATGGACGGGATCTGGAAAGTTTTTCCTTCCCTTATGAGGTTGGACACAGCGCTGTTGACGACGAGGATCTCCAGCACGGCAACACGGCCGCCTCCTATTTTTTTGCACAGGGTTTGGGAAATAACGCCGATAAGTGATTCAGAAAGCATGGCCCTGATCTGACTCTGGCGGTCGGCGGGAAACTGATCGATCATTCTGTCGACTGTCGAGGCCGCCGTATTGGTATGGAGTGTTCCGAAAACAAGGTGGCCTGTTTCTGCCGTCTCAATGGCAATTTCAGTTGTTTCAAGGTCCCTAAGCTCACCGAGAAGGACGATGTCTGGGTCTTCTCTCAGCGCCGCTCTAAGGGCATTTTTGAAGGACATGGTTGTTGTCCCTACTTCTCTCTGGTTAATGAGGCATTTTTTGTGGGGATGAACGAATTCGACAGGGTCTTCGATAGTGATGATATGATCACTTTTTTTGGTGTTAATGTGGTCGATAAGGGCTGCCAGGGTTGTTGATTTTCCCGAACCCGTTGGTCCTGTAACGAGGACAAGTCCCTTTGAGTGGTCACAGAAATTAACGGCAGCCTGAGGAATGTTAAGTTGTTCAACAGTCAGTATTTCTGCCGGAATTTGTCTGAAGACGGCGCCAACGCCTGCCAGATCCATGAACATGTTAGAGCGCATCCTGGCCCTCGTACCCACCTGGTAAGAGAAGTCCGTATCCTTTGTTTCCTCAAACTCAGCTATATTTCGCTGGGGCATGATGGGCTTTAGGAGAGCCCAAAGGTCATCGTGTGAGAGTTCACTTGTATCTTCAAGGAAGGCCATGTCGCCATCTTGCCTGATCATGGGTCTGAGGCCCGACTTCAGATGCAGATCTGATGCTCCTTTGTCAAGCATTTTGTTAAAGAGTTTGTCTATTTTCTGGGGAGCGCCTATAGCAATATTCGGTTTTTGCTGTTGAGTTTGGGACTGGTCTGCCGGTGGTGCTCCTCCCGCTGCTGCCTGCCCGGTCCCTGCCGGCATAATCCTGGCGCTTACGTTATCACCTTTGGTAATTACCGTAATTTTGACCTGACCCATGGGGCTGTCGTAGGAAAAATCCTTTGCTGAACCTTCGACTTCATTTTGAAAACCTGCGGGAAGTATTTCCGAGAGAACCGATATGATCTGGCTTCCTGCCAGCGGAGCGCTGCTCAGGGCTTTTGAGGCGCCGCTTATCATCAGTTCCACACCTGCTCCGGACCTGAGAGTGATGGCCTGGGCTCCCGGTTTTTTTAGAGGTTCTATATAACGATCAATGATTGCCAAGACAACCTCCTTTGACAGGATTAAAAGAGATAAAAAAGTGAAGATTCTACATCCAATGATAAAAGATATCGCTTAAGAAACTTCATGTCAAGAATAATTAGTTTTGTAAAGGCTTGATAAACCGGATCAATTTCTACTTTAGACGGGGTCCTTGCAATATGTCTGCTTCCGTAAGCTAATGGCAGGCGGAAAAGGGTTTTTACTCGCTTGGGCTGCTGGAACGAGCAAATTGCCACGCCCTTGCTGTTCCGGCCAGGAAAAGAGTCTTGTCCCTCCTTTTGAATTGCTTTGCTAGGAGACCTCGTGAGAAATCCGGGACAGAACAGCCTTTACATAGCTTCCCGTATAAGATCTTGAGCATTGAGCAATCTCCTCGGGCGCACCCTGGAATATTATCTCTCCTCCCTTGTCTCCCCCGTCGGGACCGAGATCTATAATATGGTCGGAGGTTTTGATCACGTCCAGATTATGCTCGATAATAATAATGGAATTGCCGGCGTCGGCAAGGCGATTGAGCACATCAAGAAGGTTTTGTATGTCGGCAAAGTGGAGCCCTGTTGTAGGTTCATCGAGTATGTAAAGCGTCTTGCCGGTGCTTCTTTTGGATAGCTCTTTGGAAAGTTTTATCCTCTGGGCTTCACCGCCGGAAAGGGTTGTAGCCGCCTGCCCAAGCTGGATATAGCCGAGCCCCACATCGTGCAGTGTCTGTAATTTGTTGTAGATGGATGGTATGTTGCGGAAAAACACAATGCCTTCCGTTACAGTCATTTCAAGGATGTCTGAAATACTTTTTCCCTTGTATTTTATTTCCAGTGTCTCCCGGTTGTAGCGGTGTCCCTTACATACCTCGCACTGGACATAAACGTCAGGGAGGAAGTGCATTTCGATCTTGATGATCCCGTCACCGGCACAGGCCTCGCAGCGGCCTCCTTTTACATTGAAAGAGAAACGCCCCGGCTTGTATCCTCTTGCCCGCGCGTCCGGCAACTGGGCAAAAAGCTCCCTGATGGGCGTAAAGAGGCCTGTATAGGTGGCAGGATTGGAACGTGGTGTTCTTCCTATGGGGGACTGGTCAATATCGATTACCTTATCAATATGTTCCAGACCTCCGATAGATTTTGCTGCTTCTGCTTTTTCCCTGGACCGGTAGAGCCTCTGGGCGACAGTTTTATAGAGTGTATCGATGACAAGAGTTGATTTACCCGAACCGGATACACCGGTGACGCAGGTAATCTTGCCGAGAGGGAAGGAGACGGAAATATTTTTAAGGTTGTGTCCCGAAGCGCCTTTTATGGTGATAGAGGCTCCGCTTCCTTTTCTCCGTTTTTTTGGCACAGGGATAACGAGTTCTCTCGACAGGTATTTTCCGGTAAGGGATTTTTTTGACTTCATGATCTGGCCAGGCGTGCCAATGGCTACGATTTCCCCGCCATTGACACCTGCCCCCGGACCCATGTCGAGAACATAGTCCGATTCGAGGATGGTCTCTTCGTCATGTTCTACAACAAGCACTGTATTTCCAATATCTCTCAGCCTCTTGAGCGTCTCAATGAGCCTTGAATTGTCTTTCTGGTGCAGTCCGATGGAAGGTTCATCGAGAATATAAAGAACGCCTACCAGTGAAGAGCCGATTTGTGTGGCCAGGCGTATCCTCTGGCCTTCTCCTCCCGAGAGGGTGGCGGAGGTTCTGTCAAGAGTAAGGTAATCAAGCCCCACATTGACGAGGAAAGTAAGGCGGTCCCTGATTTCCTTTAAAATTCTCCGTCCGATTTCTCTTTCTTTTTCAGTAAGCTCCAGTTTTTCAAAGAAATACCGGGCGTCCTTAATAGACATTTTTGTGATTTCATTGATCTTGTTTCCATTTACCGTAATACTCAAACTCTCTTTTTTAAGCCTTGCGCCATTGCAGTCCTGACAGAGTTGAATGTTCATGAAACGTTCTATTTCTTCCCGGGCGGATTCAGATTCCGTTTCACGGTAGCGCCTTGAGATATTTTCTATAATCCCTTCGAAAGGCCGCTTGTAGAAATAGCGTCTGTCATCCTTTTCATAGAAAAAGTCGATTTCCTCTTTTCCCGATCCGTAAAAAAGAACATTCCTGATTTTTTCGGGCAGTTTCTTAAAGGGCGTATAAATATCAAAGTCATAATGATTGGATAGCGCTTCCAGCATCTGGTGATAATAAAGGGAACTCTTTTTCTCCCAGGGGACAATGGCGCCCTCCCTTATGGAGACGGTGTCATCAGGAACGATAAGCTCCGGGTCGAAGAAGCGCCTTGTGCCGAGGCCGTCACAGGAAGGGCAGGCGCCGTAGGGGTTGTTAAATGAAAACATGCGCGGTGTAATTTCGGGATAGCTGATGCCGCAGTCGATGCAGGAAAACCTTTCGCTGAACATGTGGCTTTCGCCGTCAACCTCATTGATGAGAACAAGTCCTTCAGCCAGTTTTAAGGCTGTTTCGATAGAATCGGCGAGCCGTGTTTTGATATCATTCTTTATGACCAGTCTGTCGATGACAACTTCGACATCATGCTTTTTTTTCTTGTCCAGAGTGATTTCTTCTGCCAGATCTTTCAATTCGCCATCGACCCTTACTCTCACAAAACCTTCTTTTCTGAAGGTTTCAAACTCTTTCCTGTACTCGCCCTTTCTGCCCCTTACTACGGGCGCCATAACCATGATTTTTGTCTTTTCAGGCAGTTCCATTACTTTATCTACCATCTGTGAAATGGTTTGCGACACAATCTCCTTGCTGCAGGCATAACAATGGGGGTGGCCGACTCTGGCATAGAGAAGCCTCAGGTAGTCGTAAATTTCAGTAACTGTTCCAACGGTGGAACGGGGATTTTTTGATGTTGTTTTTTGCTCGATGGAGATGGCCGGAGAAAGGCCCTCAATAGACTCAACGTCAGGCTTTTCCATCTGCTCCAGGAATTGTCTGGCATAAGCGGAAAGTGATTCCACATAACGTCTTTGTCCTTCGGCATAGATGGTATCGAAGGCAAGTGATGATTTGCCCGAGCCTGAAAGGCCTGTAATGACGACAAGCTTATCTCTCGGAATTTCAACGTCAATATTCTTGAGATTGTGCTCTTTGGCACTTTTTACAATGATATTTTTACTGATCAAAATTTACCCCGGATTAATTTGTAGAACTTGGTAAGATAGCAGAAAAAAGGGAAGGATGTAAAGAGATGCGAGGGATTTGATTTTGTCTAATATTTTTGTTCTTTCCCGAAGTTAGAGGAAAAGGCAAATGACAAATTTTAAGTTTTTGGAAATGATGAATAAAAGATGTAAACAGAACATTGAGTATTACCAAAAAATTACGAAGAGAAACTACTTCCACATTTCTTCATCTATTTTTTCTGTTTCAGCAATATTTTTATTGAATTCAGCGCTATCTTCATCGCACCATGTACCTGCCAGATAATCCAGGTCGTCATAGCTTTTTCTTCGTTTCGGCTTTTCGAAACCAAGTGACGCCCTGATGGTTTTAAGAACGATTGCATTCAGGCTCATACCTTCTTTTTTTGCCTTTTCCTTTAAGGCTTTTGCTGTTTCTTCATCAATGCCCCGAATTGTCATAACACTCATAACTGTTTCCTCCTTAAACTCATGTCGTGAAGCATTAATCCGTCAATATAACTAAAGTGATTATCAAAGGTAAAAACGGCCAGACCCTGTTTCATTGCATTTGCGGCTATCCATATATCATTGGATGGTATCGGTTTCCCCTTATTTTTCAGATCCCAATATATTTTTGAATAATATTCCGCTGTTTCTTCATCAAGTTGGAGCAGATTAACACGGGGGGAATCCAGAAATTGGTCCAGTTCCTCCTTGTTTTTGAGTTCTCTTTTCCCTCCCTTGAATCCGCACAATAACTCACCGAAAACAACCATGCTTAAACCTATGTATTCGGCATGTTGTAAAACATCTAAAACAAGTGAGTCATTACGTTTAAATGCAACATAAACATTGGTATCAATCAATATTCGCTTCATAGAAGTCCCCGGTTTTTTAAAATCACTCTATTCACTATATGATAGCAAAGTGAAGTCATGAAGTGCAACTATATGTTTGTTTGAAATTGCCTGATGACAAGCTCCGGAATCGGACTCTATTCATAAAAAACAGTTGTTGGCGGGCTGTTGACAAAATCAGGAAGGGCGGAATAAATGAAATATTTCCAGCAATTAAATGATGATGATTCCTTACCAGGGATACTCAAAAATAACCGTTACGGTGCTCCCTTCCCTGCCGGCAGCCAGATCGGCCCGGTAGACGTAACCTGATGCGGAGACAAGCCTGAAACCCACACCATAGGAGGTGCGCCATATATCGCCGAGATCGCTTCTGTGCTCGGCTACGGTGCCCCATTCGTGAAAGAGGGCCATCTGGATTCCCGTGGCTATGTCTTTCCATATCCAGAAGTTAAAGGGCCTGACGGCTTGTGAGAAATTCCACCTGACTTCCGCTGCATAGTAGAGTGAATGTGCGCCGTTATACCTCTGCCTCGAATAAGCGCGGAGCCGGTTTTCACCGCCCAGCGCTGTTGCCGTACCGTTGCTTCTCTGGGCGATGAACATATCCACCAGTTCCTGCTCTGCTTTAAGACACTCCACGTCGCTGGGGGCGCAATTCATGCCCAGTTCATTCCTGATCTTTGATGGGTCTGTATCGCCCTTGCCCCTTACCCTGGCGTCGGAGGCAAAATAGTTGAGCGCCAGTGTTCCCTGACCGGCCAGGGGATAATAGAGGCTCAGGCTCCGGTCGATAACGTAATAATCGGCGTCAACCCTCTTTTGCCGCGGTGATTCGCTTCGTGTCAATTCAAGCCTCAGGCCCTTTCTCGGATCTTGCCTGTCGTCAGTGTAATCAAGAATTATTCCCATCGATGTTTTTTTCGAGTCCCCTTTGTAGGGATCATTCTCCATATTGGAAATGATTTCACCGTCATTGTCATGGACTTTGATAACACGGACAAGTTCTCTTTCATAAGCGCCAAAAAATTCGAGTCTTCTTTCAAGGAGGCTGAGCGTCAGTTTTGCATAATTATTTTCAACCTTGTCCAGTTCCATAATGGTATAGTCATCCTTTTTGGTATCCATTCCACGTTTTTCATAGTTGTTGACAGTGACCCTGCCAATATCCATTTTCTGGACCTCAAGAATGAATAATTTGGGTAAGAGATGAATATCGCCGATACTAACCATGCTTCCCCGTGCGGCGCCTGTTATTCCAAGAAAATAGGCGTCCACATTCGTTTCAGCAACGTTTCCGGCGAGAGCAGTGACGACAATGCCCTTGCCTATGCCTTCCAGGCTGTAGGGGAGGGGAAAGATGAGGTAGGATTGTTCCAAAAGGAACTGTTCTTTTCTTCTTTCAATGGCGGAAGCATCAGAAAGAATAAGAAAGAGCAGGAATTGCAGCAATATGAGGAAACCTTTTTTTTTCATAATGGCTGTATTTATATGGAAATAGGGGCAGCTGAAGCTCTCTATAGAAAAGGTACACCGGGCCAGGGCAAGTGTCAAAAATAAATAATGCCCCCTAATCTTCTCCCTCAATATAGACTCTCGGTACCCGCTGGCTGATGCCGCAGAGGATCTCGTAGGGTATGGTACCGGTAATTTCTGCAACTTCATCGACTGAAATGGCATTACTTCCCTCACCACCGAAGAGATAAACTGTATCTCCCAAGTTGACGCCTTCAATATCGGTCACATCAATCATGGTCATATCCATGCAGACCCTTCCGGCAATCTTTGCCCTTTTGCCCCTTACCAGGACCTCTCCCCTGTTGGAGAGTTCACGCCTGTAGCCGTCTGCATAGCCCACAGGGACGACGGCAATTCTGCTTTTTCTCTCGGCAATAAAGGTCCTGCCGTAACTGACGCTTGATCCCTTATCAATCTCACGGATTTCCGTGATGCCTGTCCTGAAGGACATAACTCCTCTTAATCCTTCTACTTTAGCAAGGTCTGGTGAGGGATAGGCGCCGTAGAGCATGATGCCCGGCCTGACCATATTAAAGAATGCCTCATCATAATTAAAAATGGCGGCGCTGTTCGAGGCATGTCTTAATTTAATATGAAAACCAAGAGACTCTGCCTGAGCAAGGGCTTTTTTAAATTTATCAATCTGATCAAGGGTAAATGATGCCTCTGGTGAGCCGGGCCGGCAGTCAGCTGTTGAGAAGTGTGTTGCCGCGCCTTCCAGGGATAATCCTTTCATTGTTTTAAGGGCGGAAAAAAAAGAGTTTACCTCCCTCCCGTTTATACCGAGGCGTCCCATGCCCGTGTCGATCTTGACATGTACATTGGCCGTTTTGTTTCGTCTCAAGGCTTCTTCATTAATGCGGCTTGCAGAGTCAAGGGTAAAGATGACCGGTGTAAGATCAAAGTCGAAGATGGCTCCTTCCTGGCCTTCCATAAGCCCCCCTAAAATCAGTATGGGAGCCTTTATGCCGCCATTTCGAAGCTCTACTGCCTCTTCAAGGATTGCGACACCGAGAAAGTCGACGCCTTCCTTTTCCAGAGCCCGGGAAACAGGGACTGCGCCATGTCCGTAGGCATCGGCCTTTACGATGGCCATGAGCTTGCACTTGTTCCCTGTCCTCTTTCTGATGATTTTGCAATTGTTCCTGAGGGCAGCGAGGTTTACTTCGCTCACTGTCGGTCTCGAAGGGTAGGGGAGCCTGCTATTTGCTCTGCCGGGTTCTTCCTGCTTTTTCAATAAGTCAACATTTTCCATTTTAACTGTTCAGTGGATATGCCAATCTTCCAGGTGAAGCGAAGGGTCCGGCTTAATTGTTACTGATACGTCATATCTCTTTTCTATGTCACTAATATCTGTTGAAAGGTCATCGAGGAGAAGGTCTGATATTTCAGGATGGACCTGCACGAAGAGTTTGCTCCCCTTGAAAGAAAGGGCCTCTTTCATTATATTTCTCATTATATCGAAAGATATGCTCTCTTTCGATTTGAGGTAGCCCCGCCCTTCACAGTACTCACAGGGTTTGCAGAGCATTTTTACAATGTTGTTTCTGATTCTTTTTCTCGTCATTTCAAGAAGTCCCAGTTCAGATATTTCTGAAACCCGTGTGATGGCCCTGTCTTTCTTCAAGGCTTCCACCATGGACTGGTAGACCTTGTCCCTGTCTTCCAGGCGAATCATGTCGATGAAATCAATAATAATAATTCCGCCAATATTTCTCAGTCTGAACTGATAGGCAATTTCTCTGGCCGCTTCCAGGTTGGTTTTTAGAATGGTATCTTCCAGGTTTTTCTTTCCCGTATATCTCCCCGTATTGACGTCTATGGCTGTCAGGGCTTCTGTTGTTTCAATGATGATATAGCCGCCCGATTTGAGCCAGACCTTTTCATGAAGCATATCATCAATAACCATTTCGATGCCGTGGTAATCGAAGATCGGTTCATCTTCATTATAAAAGCTGACTCTTCCCTTCATATCCAGCATAAGGTTTTCCATGAAAGAGATAATCTTTTCATATTCACTTTTTGAATCGATAAGGATTTCATCAATATCGGTGGAGAGAATATCCCTGATAACACGCAGGGTTATGACAATATCCTGGTGAATAAGTGAAACGGGACGGGTTTTTTCCCCTTTTTCTTTTATCTTTTCCCATATTTTCATAAGAAACTTCATATCAGCGATCATTTCACCTTCTTCTACACCTGAACTTGCCGTTCTGATGATAAAGCCCCCTTTTTCAGGTCTCGATCCGCTAATGATATTTTTTAATCTCTCCCGCTCCGCTTCATCTTCTATCTTTCTCGATATGCCGATGTGATCGGCTTCGGGCATATAGACAAGATATCTGCCGGGAAGGGAAATGTGAGAACTTACCCTGGCCCCTTTTGTTCCTATCGGTTCTTTTGTAATCTGGACCATTATCTCCTGCCCTTCCGTCAGGAGATCTTCGATGGACGCTTCTATGAGCGCAGGGCCTTTTGAGGCGTTATTTGCTTCATTCTCAGGTAGCCCCATAAGCATTTCATAGACCCTCGTATCATCCTGAACGTCGGCAACGTAGAGGAAGGCGGCCCTGTCAAGGCCGATATCGACAAAGGCCGCCTGCATACCCGGCAGTACCCTGTTTACCCTTCCCTTATAAATGTTTCCAAGCAGCGAAGCGTCGTTGCCTCGCTCTACATAAAATTCTACAAGGACATCGTTTTCGAGAAGGGCCACTCTCGTCTCATGCCTCGTTTTGTTTATGATCAGTTTTTTACCCATTTGTTATCCTTTTGCTGCCCTTGCTTCTTCCCTGTGAGCGATAAAGCGGGTATCCGTTTTTATGATTTCCAGTTCGATTTTTTCATTATCTGTCAGAGCGAGGAGATTTGCAAGCGCATCTTCCGCTTTTACCTTTCTTCCCCCTGTTGCGATGACTTCAATTTCTACCTTGCCTTCTTTATCGATATGAATCCCCCTGACTTCCTTTTTCAGGTCGATCTCTTTTTCACCCTTTTTCGTTTTCTTTATAAAAGGCCATTTGTCCGCTGATTCAAAATTGTGGATGGCCTCCCTTATCTTTTGAAGGGAAGACCCCTTTTCGCCGGGAGTTATGACATAAACTTCGCTTTCTGTTGCGTTTGTAATTGATTTCTCTCCACTATAGATTACAAAGGCATCCATCATTTTGCAATAGCCCGGCGCATGAGCCGCAATCTTGTCGAGAAAATAGCCGGCTGTCATGTTTCCGGCCACTTCTATATCAAAGTATTCGGCCAGGCTCTCTGTGGCGAAGGGAATGGGAGATCCGAAAGAGATCTTTGGTGAAGGACGAAATCCTTCCGAGTAGAGAATCGGTATACCGGCTCGTCTTAAAGTTCTGATAAGCACCTGAATCATGTCCGTATGGCCCATAAACCGGGCAGGGCCGCGCTTTGTATAACGTACTCTGAACTTTGTTTTCAGGGGGCTGCTTGTTGAGCTTTTCTTTACAGGCTGCGCCGGGAGCGTTGCCTCCTTGAAGGTTCTTATCTTAAGTATCTTGTGGTCGCAGACACCGCAGACGGAGCACCTGCCATACCTGCAATCCTCCGTCAGTTCTCCCTCATAAGATCTGTTCAGTTCGTCGATGAGGAACTTTTTAGTGACACCGGGATCGATCAAGTCCCACGGCAGGATGTCATCAAGGGCCTTGCTTTCCAGGTAGTTGCTCACTTCAATACCTGATTCTTTAATGGCTTCTTTCCAGTTTTCAGGCCTTAGCCTGTCTCCCCAACTGTCAAAACGGCAGCCTTTTTCAAAAGCCTTCATTATGGTTTTTCCCGTTCGCCTGTCACCCCTGGAGAAGATGCCTTCCAGGAGGGTCATAAAAGGATCATTCCACTTGAGGGAAATGTTTTTGTCCTTTAAGTTCTTTTTCATATAGTCGAGTTTTTCCATGATTTCATCGGTTGAATTTTGTCTTACCCACTGGAAAGGCGTATGTGATTTGGGGACAAATGTGGATAGATTGACTGTCACTTTTCTCATGCTGCCCGCCTTTCTTCCTTCTTTAAGGACCTCCCGGGAGAGCCTCAGAATTTCATTTAAATCATCAAGGGTTTCCGTTGGAAGGCCGATCATGTAGTAAAGTTTGACTGACTGGCATCCGGCGCCTGACATCTTTCTTGCTGTTTGCAGGACCTGTTCCTCGGTAACGCCTTTATTGATGAGATCTCTCATTCTCTGGCTTCCCGCTTCAGGGGCAATGGTGAAGCTCTTTGCTCTCATCTTCTTCATTTCATTCATTATGGCAGGTGTTATCGTATCCACCCGAAGTGACGGAAAGGAGAGATTGACATTTTTTTCGCTATACCTTTTTGCCAGGTCGGGCAGCAGAGTCTCCAGGCATGAATAATCGCCGGTACTTAGCGAAAGGAGGGCCGCTTCATCATTACCCGTTTCAGCAAGCGCCTTTTCTCCCATGCTCCTGATTTTTTCAGGTGATCTCTCTCTTACAGGAAGATAAATATATCCTGCCTGACAGAAATGGCAGAAACGGCTGCATCCCCTGGCTACTTCCAGTGGGACACGGTCATGGACGGGTTTCACATTGGGGATGATAAAGCCTGTAGGGTAGGGGGCCTCTTCAATATCTATAAGAACTCTTCTTTCAACCCTCTTATAGCCTTCTTTAAGAGGGGTGATTTTTTTTATCGGTCCCGACTCATTATAGCTCACCTGAAAGAGTGACGGAACATAGACCCCTTTTATTTGTGACAGTGACTCCAGAAGTTCTTTGCGTGTTTTACCCGCCTCTTTCCATTTGAGATAGGCCTTGCAGATATCCTTTACCCCTTCTTCACCGTCACCGATAAGGAAGGCGTCTACAAATTCCGATAGCGGTTCAGGGTTAAAAGCTGATGGCCCACCTGCAATTATAAGGGGATCCTCTTTATTTCGTTCAGATGATCTGAGAGAAATGCCACCAAGGTCGAGAATATTTAAAAGGTTTGTGTAGCAAAGCTCGTGCTGAAGCGAAAAGCCGATAATATTAAAAGTTGAAAGAGGAAGCGCCGATTCCAGTGATGTAAGGGGCAGTTCATTTTCTCTAAGGAGCTTTTCCATATCATCCCACGGTGCATAGACTCTTTCGGCGGCAATATGGTCGAGAGAGTTGAGAACATGGTAAAGAATCTGCAGTCCCAGGTTTGAAATTCCTATTTCGTATAGATCGGGAAAGGCAAGGGCCACTTTGAGTGAAACCTTGTCAAGGTCCTTCTTTATAGAATTAACCTCTTCTCCGGCATACCTGCCCGGTTTAGAAACGAGAGGAAGTATTTTTTTTAATTTTTTATCCATTAGTTAAAGTTTTTCTCCGAATATTATATGCTAAATATTTTTCCATTGTGAGTTTTAGAAAGTGTGCCTTACTCCCATATACCCTTTTGTTTCATGGCGGTCAAAGTTATAGGCAAAGTCAATACGGCCTACTCCTTTGACAAGCTGCCTTACAAGCAGCCTGAATCCCAACCCGGCGCCCCATTTGAGGTCTTTTGCGCTTAATTCATCTCCCCCTGGCCATGCATAGCCACCATCGATAAAGAGAACACCCCCCCAGTAGTTTTCCGTTATGGGAAAGCGGTATTCCGTATTGGCCTGAAACATCCTGTCACCTTTAAACTCACCGCTTTCATACCCCCTGATGGCTGTAGAGCCCCCTGTATGAGCGTAGATTTCTTCATTCCCCCCTCCTTTAACTTTTGAAGCCTTAAATCTGTAAGCCAGATTCTTTCTCTTGCCAAGGTGGATAAAGTGCTTGAAATTGAGATCATATCTCGTTGAATTAATGTCTGAACCTAATTGCTTGTTTGACCTGCCTATGGACATCTGGAAGAGGAAGCCTTCGTAAGTATAATGGCCCAGGTTGTTAATAATATTATAGCCCCAGTATAGACTGGCAGACTTTATGTCAAGGTTTTCATAGTCCTGTACTATGCCACCCATATAACCGTAATTGTCCCTGCTTGCCGTGTAACTCATTCCTAAGTAGAAATTCTTAATCTGTCTGCTGCCGTCGAGACTGTAAAAGGAGGAGTTTTTTCTATAACGGGATATTTCCTTTCCCTCAAGATAAGTTCGTTCAAGGTACTCTTTTTTTTGAAACCTTGTAGATAAGACAATGTTATTAGTCGTTAACTCATGAGTTGAAAGCTGTAATGAATAATTTTCACCGACATATTCATCGAAGTCATCAATCCAGCTTTTAACCCATTTAAGTTTCAGATAATGTCCCTGTCCCCATAGGTTGAAATCTTCATAGCTGAAGCCTGCCCGGGTATCGGCATCACTGCTTCTTGAAAAAATGGGGAGGGGAAGGTAGGACCATTTTTCATTTACCGTAATCCTCACGTCAATGGCGCCGATCAGTTCAATACCTATCTCCTCGACGGAAACTTCAGAAAAAAGGTCCATATTCATCAGTTGCTGGCGGTTTTTTTCAAGATCTTCAGAATAAATGGCATCGCCTTTACTAAAGGTGAGTTCTTTGAAAATGGTGCTTTTTTTTGTTCTCCGGTCTCCAACGATACTAATGTTCCGGACTATTTTCTTGTCCCCATATTCTGCATAGACATCCGCTGCAGAGGATAAGAGAATAATTATTAGAAGGGAGATTCTTGACAGCAAGGCAAGGGGCATCAATTTTAGAGGGGATTTTGGCTTTATTTACAGCACCAAAGCATAGCAAAAGAGGGACGCAGAAACAAGATAAAATCCTAAAGTTCTGATTTTTTTACAAGCTTTAGCTTGAAAATGGTTTTGCTGCGAAACCCTGTGATTAATCCGGCTTAGGGTTTGACTTTAGGGGACGTATTGTTTAATATGCCACAAAATTTTTAGTGAGGTTTGTTTCATGAGATCAGATGGCAGGAAAAGAGATGAGATGAGGGATGTTAAGATAACCAGGGGTTATCTCAAGCACCCTGAAGGGTCCGTCCTTATTGAAGTGGGAGATACAAAAGTTATTTGTACGGCAACGGTAGATGAAGGGGTTCCTCCCTTTTTAAGGAACAAAGGTGTAGGCTGGGTAACGGCTGAGTATTCCATGTTGCCCCGTTCGACTCATTCCAGGAGCCAGCGCGAAGCTTCAAGGGGCAAGGTAGGCGGCAGAACCCATGAAATACAGCGGCTCATCGGCAGGGCATTAAGGTCTGTTACCGACATGGAGAAGCTTGGTGAAAGGACGGTGTGGATCGATTGTGATGTCATACAGGCTGATGGGGGAACGAGGACGGCTTCTATTACCGGTTCTTACGTTGCTTTATATGAAGCTTTCCGTAAACTGAAGAACGAAGGCCTCATTGACGCTGTTCCCCTTACCGATTCGCTGGCGGCAATCAGCGTCGGTGTTGTTCATGGTGAAGCCTGCCTTGATCTCAATTATGAAGAAGATTCTTCTGCCGAAGTGGATATGAACTTTGTTATGACCGGTTCCGGCAAATATGTAGAAGTCCAGGGGACTGCCGAAGAGGCGCCTTTTGGCAGGGAAGAGATGGACATGATGACCGATTTGGCGGCACAGGGGATTAAAGCGTTAACGGAAATACAGAAGAAGGTTCTTGAAGGCTGATATAGTTTTGCTTTGATAAAAACTTAAAAATTTGTCATTTTGCGGGCATGTGAGACAAGGATTTCTCTCTTGGGTCGAAAAAAACAATAAAACAAGAAACTAAATGGATATTATTCTCGCTACGAAAAATAAAGGAAAGGTAAGGGAACTTGAGAGGCTCCTTGCTGATCTTGATATTAATATTCTTCCCATGACCGATTTTCCTGAGGTGGGGCATATTGAGGAATCGGGTGAAACCTTTGAGGAAAATGCTCTCATCAAGGCGAGAGAGGTGGCGAAGATTACGGGGCATATCGCCATGGCTGATGATTCGGGACTTGCCGTTGACGCTCTTGACGGAAGACCGGGTGTCTACTCGGCCAGGTATGCAGGCCTTGGCGCCGGAGATGAGGCGAACAACAGGAAACTGATTGAAGACTTAAAAGGAGTGTCCGGTGATAAGCGGAGCGCTGCATTTATCTGTTGCATGGCTGTTGCCGGGCCGTCGGGAAAGAGCATGACGGCACATGGAAAGTGTGAAGGCCTTATCAGGGATGTTCCTTCCGGGAATGGTGGTTTCGGTTATGATCCACTTTTTTACGTTGAAGATTACCGTTGCACCATGGCTGAGCTTTCACCGGATGTGAAAAACCAAATAAGCCACAGGGGGAGGGCCGTTGCTGAACTGAAAAAACGGCTCCCTGCCTTTCTTGATTCTCTCACATAATATCATCTTTCAGATCAATAATCTGTTGAAAAAAAAACGACTTTGTGTTATCTTCCTTCTCTTGATTATGTCGGGGCGTAGCGCAGCCTGGTAGCGCACCTGCCTTGGGAGCAGGGGGCCGGAGGTTCAAATCCTCTCGCCCCGACCATTTCTTTATCATTTCTGATTTATACCAATAAGCGCCTGTAGCTCAACTGGATAGAGCAATTGCCTTCTAAGCAATAGGTTTGGGGTTCGAGTCCCTGCGGGCGCGCCAACATTCTTTAATTAACAGGGGCTTGTGAATTTTTTGCAAGCCCCTGTTTTTTTTACAAAAAAAATGAGACCCTGCTATAGAGTGTAATATTTAAACCCGGAAAGGGCTCTTGGATTCAGTGTTGTCCGGTTAGAAATTTGCATCAGCTATTTCTGCCTGGAATGACGCAAAAGAATTGTCATTTTGACTCGGAGAACTCTGATCGGAGAACTCTGTCCGGAGGTCTCTGAGAGGCACAGGGAGAAATCCTTGTCTCGAATGAAGTGAGAGATCTAAAGGATTTCCCCTTTCACCCAAGGGCGCTTGTCACTTTGTTCGAGCCCATTCGAAATGACAGGTCAGTGCAATTTCCTAACGGGACATGCTGCTTTGGATCACGATTTCCGGCTCAAAAATATTCCCCTTAATGATAGGGGTGGTTAAATGTAAAAAAATCAATTAATATGGATTTTAAGCTGTTTATAGCTATAACCTTTATCAAATTAATAAATAAATGAAACAAAAAATTTTCTGGTTAATACTTCTGCTTTTGACTTATGTTTCTATTGAAGCGCTTGCCTTTCTCTCCCTCTCTCTATTAAAAAAAACAAGAAATATCGATTACGAGCCTTTAAATATTACTTCTTTGTCAGACGGCCAGGGGGCGTTAGTAAAAAAACATATTGATAACAGTACAGTTTCTGTCGAGTTTAGTCCTCTTCTGGGCTGGCAAATGAAAAGAAATTTTCACTCGGAAAAAATCAATATTAATTCCCGTGGGATCCGGTCCTTTAAAGCGTATGATGATAATCCTCCAGAAGGAGTCCTGAGAATTTCTACGTTTGGAGATTCCTTTACCTTTGGTGATGAAATCAGCGACAGAGATACATGGCAGTGGCAGTTGGAAAAAATTAATCCACGCCTTGAGGTCTTAAACTTTGGAATGGGGGCCTATGGTCTTGATCAGGCCTTTCTTCGATATATGAATGAAGGGGTAAGGTTTAAATCGCATATAATCTTTGTCGGTTTTATTGGTGAAAATATTGCCCGCAGTGTTAGCGTTTTCAGGCCCTTTTATATGCCTTTAACCAATGCTCCTCTTACAAAGCCGCGATTTATTCTTAAAAATTCTGAACTGGAACTGCTTGAAAATCCCTTTCAGCAAGTTGAGGAATTGAGGAGCCTGCTGGAGTCTCCCGAAGAAGTTCTTCCCAGGTTGGGAACTAATGATTTTTTTTATCAGACCAAATATAAAAAGGGAACCTTTGATTTTCTCCCTTCTCTTCGACTGTTGAAGATTATTGACTATGAATTTTTGCAGGAAAAGTTTGTTACCAATGGTTATTACAACGAAAGCTCTGAAGCTTTTAAGGTGATGAGCAAGATTCTGTCAAAATTCAATGATAAAGCTCTGGCTAATCATTCACTTCCCGTTTTTTTAATTTTTCCCAATAGATATGATCTTGTTCGCTTTACCAGAGAGAAGACAAAAATTTATGAACCCATGATTGATTATTTTAATGCAAATGACTATTTATACGTCGACCTCATGGATGCTTTTTTACGATATGGTAAAGGGAAATATATGGATGATTTTTTCCAGCCCGCCGGTCATTATTCACCACTGGCAAACCGTCTTGTTTCAAAGTATCTTGATTTGTATTTAAGCAAAGAAAGACTTTACAGCGCCGAAAAGGTCGAACTGAAGATTAATGAACCGGGAAGGAGGCATTGAGAATCAGGCATGCTCATATCCTCTTTTAAAAGAGGCCTTCCCTTTTTACCCTGTCACTGTGCCAGCAGCGGCTAAAGTGAGAATTTCCTCTGTCCTCCATTTCAGGTGCCTTTTCAAGGCAGGTCTCTGTCCTGATTGGACACCTGTCGTAAAAGTTACATCCCTTTTTGATTGCCGCAAGGTCGGGCACGTTTCCCGGGATGGTTCTTAATCTTTCCCCCTTTTTTTCACCTCCGGGAATGGCGTTTAAAAGCCCGACAGTGTAAGGGTGTGCAGGTTTGTTGAAAATTTCTTCGATACCACCGTATTCAACCATCCTCCCGCCATACATGACGCCCACACGATCGGCCATTTCAGCGACGATTCCGAAGTCATGGGTAATGAGAAGAAGGGACATATCCATTTTTTTCTTCAGTTCCCTGATAAGTTCAAGTATCTGGGCCTGTATGGTGACGTCTAGGGCCGTTGTCGGTTCATCGGCAATGAGAAGGCCCGGCTGGCAGGCAAGGGCCATGGCAATCATCACTCTTTGCCGCATGCCTCCGCTCATTTCATGGGGATAGTTGCTCATTCTTTTTTCCGGATCGGGAATACCTACGAGGCCCAGCATATGGATACATTTTTGAACGGCTTCCCCTTTTTTGAGTCCCTGGTGGAGTTTGACTGCTTCCATGATCTGGTTACCTACCGTAAAAAGGGGATTTAAAGAGGTCATGGGCTCCTGAAAGATCATGGAGATTTCATTGCCCCTTATTTTTCGCATCTCTTTTTTTGAAAGACTGAGAAGATTATTTCCCTTATAGAGAATTTCACCTTTTTCAATCTTTCCGGGCGGTTCCTGTATGAGTCTCAGAATAGATAGGGAAGTAACGCTTTTTCCGCAGCCCGACTCACCGACCAGAGCCAGCGTTTCACCATGGTCTATGTGAAAGCTTATGTCATCGACGGCAGTGACCGGTCTACGCTCTGTTTTGAATGTTGTCTTTACACCCTTCACTTCAAGGAGGGCGGCTTTTTGAGTCATGCCTCTCCTCCGTTTCTCGGTGAGAGTGTATCTCTCATGTAGTCGCCAAGAAAGTTATAGGCCATGATGGTTGTAAATATGAAAAGGCCCGGAATGAGTATCCATGGATAATTGATTAGGTTCTGCACGTTCTGGGCCGAGGCAAGGAGATTGCCCCATGAAGCGTCGGGCTCCTGGATGCCTAGACCCAGCAGTGACAGGGCACTTTCACCGAGAATAAAGCCGGGTATGCTCAGTGTTGCCGATATAACGGCGTAGTTGAAGGTAGATGGGATGATATGCTTTAACAGTATTCTTCCATGCCCTGCGCCAAGTGCTCTGGCGGCTGTTACATAATCCATTTCTCTTTCCGACATAACCATTCCCCTGATGACTCTGGCAAAGCCTGCCCAGCCTATAAAGCTCATAATGACGACAATGAGGAGAAATGTCGTTCCCGATGAAATATTAGTAGGAATGATGACGGCCAGGGCAAGGAGGAGGAAAAAGGAAGGAACCGACATGAAGACCTCTGCAATACGCATGATGACGTTGTCCGTCAAACCTCCGAAGTAGCCTGAAATACTGCCGATGATGATTCCTATGCTATAGCTGATGAGCACACCCAGTATGCCTACGGTGAGACTGATCCTTCCTCCCTGAAGAATCCTTGAAAAGAGGTCTCTTCCCAGAGCGTCACTGCCGAATATAAAGATCCTCTCCTCCTTATCTTTAAGGCCAAAGAGTCTTCCTTCGGGTGTAATAATGTCGACAAATACTTTCCGACTCCTGTCCTCTTCATACTTTCTTTTGTAGACATCGACCATCTTTACAGGATGGATGTAGAAGAAGCCTTCATCCCACTGGGATATACTGTTTAAATGTATTGAGATAGGGGGCGCATTGGGGTACTTCCTGCTCTGTTCCTTATAATCGTAAGGCGATATAAAGGGAGCGAAAATAGCCGAAAGATAGAGAAGCACGAGGAGAACGAGGCTTATTCCCGCTGTCCATGTTAGGTTTTGGAAAAATTTTGTGTATAAATTCATATTGTTTTTTACAGGGATAGACAGGATAAACAGGATGAATTACCCATGAAGTCTCCTGTACTCAAGTTTCGGATTGCCAAAGTTTAATAGAAGTCCCACATGAATACTTGTAGCTTTAAGATAATTAATAAGTTGGGCCTGATGTTCAGGTGCTAACTTTTTAACGGCCTTTAGCTCGACGATTATTACATCCTCTATCAGTAAGTCGGCAAAAAAGTCACCTACAGATATGCCACGAAACATTACCTTAAGAGGAACTTGTGATTCTGCTTTTAATCCTTTCTCCTTTAATGACAGCGTTAAAGCTTTTTCATATACAGATTCCAGAAAGCCGGAACCTAGTTCATTAGAGACTTCGAATGCTGCTTCGAGAATTTTCTCAGTTAATTCTTTATGTATCATTATGCCCTTTTATCCTGTTCATCCTGTATATCCCTGTAAAAATTCACTACTCCATTTTGATCCTTGGATCGACGAGGGTAAGGGTAATGTCTGCAATAAGATTTCCAATGATCAGTAAAAGAGCGCCGATAAGAAGCGAACCCATGATGAGGTAAATATCCTGTCCCATGACGGCTTGCAGCATCATCGTGCCCAGCCCCTGAAGGTTGAGAACTGCTTCTACAAGGGCTGCGCCGCCGAGCAGACTTCCCAATTCATATCCTGCAAGGGTAATAAATGGATTGAGGGCATTTCTAAGCACATGCTTGAATATAATGACGCCTTCTCCAAGACCCTTTGCCCTGGCCGTTCTTACATAGTCTGAGTTTTTAATTTCAAGGATATTGCCTCTCATGAGACGCATGAGGCCCGCCATGCCCGATGTGCCCAGTACTATAACAGGAAGGATAAGGTGATAAAGCCTGTCGGTAAACTTTCCCCAGAGCGTCAATGAATCGTAGTCATAGGAAAAGCTTCCCCCTACGGGAAACCATCCTGTTTTCAGGGCGAAATAGAGAAGCAGGAAGGCAAGAAAGAAGTTTGGAATTGCCATGCCGAAGAAGGCGATTAAAGAGAGAAAGCGGTCGAGAAAGGAGTTTTGCCAGTAGGCAACGGCTATTCCGATGGGAATGGCAAGGCTCCAGGCGAAGATGATACTTGCTGCAGAGAGTATGATTGTGTTGAATGCACGGCTCATAATGAGGCTTAGCACATCTACGCGGTAGGCAATGGAATCACCGAAATTAAGGTGCACTATCTGCCAGAGCCATTTCACATATTGTATATAAACAGGTTTGTCGAGGCCGAATTCCTGTTCGAGTCGATTGATGGTCTCTTCCGAGATCTGGGGATTCATCTTGAGGGTGGAGAGGTAGTCGCCGGGAGCAAGGGATATGATAATAAAAGAGAGAAAGGTGATTCCCAAAAGGAGGGGAACCATGTGAAGGAGTCTCTTAAGAACAAAGCTCCCCATCATTCCTTGATTTTTATCCTTTCAGACTTGTAGAGTCCCCAGACGGTGGGATCGTAGTTCAAAAGTTTGTTTTTGTAAGCCGAGTATACTTCCTGTCTCACCATCTGGATCATGGGGAGTTCCTCATGATAGATTTCCTGCAAACGGTAATATATTTTTTTGCGCTTTTCCGTGTCCATTTCAGATGCGCCTGCTTCAATGAGCCTGTCTATTTCTGCTTCCCAGGCTGATGCAGGCTTCTTCTGCTTTGGATGCCACATGTGCAGGTGACCGCTTGAACGATGCAGACTGGCGCCGTTATGGGGTTCGATTCCTGCCGTAAAACCGATGAGGATGGCATCCCACTGGTAGGTATTGTCCAGCTTTTCCACAAGCAGGTTAAATTCGAGGGGGCGATAATTGACCTTGATGCCCAGCTTTTGCCAGTCTTCCTGCAATATGGAACAGATTTGTTCTCTCAGGTGGTTTCCGGCATTGGTATTGAGATCAAACTCAATGATGTTACTGTCACTGTCTCTCAACAATCCATCTTCTCCCTTTTTGTATCCACCTTCACTTAGCACTTGGAGGGCTTTTTCGAGATCATATTTATAATCTTTCAGGTCAGGATTATGGAAAAGCTTGTTTTCTTCCGAAATTTCGGCGACAGAAGCTTTTCCCCTGCCAAACATCGTATTGGCAATGATTGTCTCCTTATCTACGGCATGAGCGAGGCCTCTTAAAAAATGTTTGTCCCTAAACCATTTGTATCTGGGGTTTGCCTCATTGTTTTTCAGGAAATATTCGGGATTCCGGTTAAAGGTAACAAAGAGTGTACCCGTATTAAGTCCCCTTTTTTTAACGGTAATATCGAGTTTTTTTGCATCTTTTTTGAGTGTCTCCACCTCTTCCGGCCTTGGACCATGTGTGTCTGTCTGCCCTGCCGTGAATTTTACGTAAAGCGTATTCTGGTCGGGAACAATGAGAAGATTTTGCTCCTCAAGATAGGGGAGTTGTTTCCCGCCCTCGTCTTTCATCCAGTAGTTGGGATTACGCTTATATTTGACATACTGGGCCGGAACATATTTGGTCATTATGTAAGGGCCCGTACCGATGAGTTTTTCCGGTGGTGTATCGATACCCCAGTTATCTGCAAAGTGTCCCTCTTCTAACGCTTTTCCCAGGATATGTTCCGGCATGATATCTGCTGCTCCAATGGAGTTTAAAAAAGGAGCGAAGGGCTTGGGAAGTATGAAACGTACTGTCATTTCATCCACTTTTTCAAGGGTAAAGGGTTTGCCCTCAATTGATAGTATGTCCCTTGTGGAGGTGGGGACTTTGGGGTCGTAAATGGCTTTAAAGGTAAAGATGATATCATCGGCAGTAAAGGGTTCACCGTCGTGCCATTTGACTCCCTTCCTCAAATGAAAGGTCCATCTCTTGCCCCCCTCACTGAATTCCCATGACTCGGCCAGCATCGGTTCATGTTCAAGTGTTTTGGGATTGAGAGAAACAAGCCCTTCGAAAAGGGGACTTACTACATCGGAACTGCTGGTTTCTTTACTTATGAGGATATTAAAGGTTTTAGGATCGCTGATGGTTGCCGTGACGAGATTCTGTTTAACCTTGGCTTTAACTTGCAGTTTCTCTTCTTTTTGTGAAGTACAAGAAAAAAGAAGAGAGAGAAGGGGGATCAAGAGGAGTATGGCCGGGGTTCGAAAGGATAATTTTAACATGATATTAGACTTTTTAATCTTTAAGCTGTTCGATTTCTTTAATATATTCGTCTCTTGTAATGAGACCTTTTTTGACAAGTACCCGCACCAGTGCAAGAAGTTCGGGGTTTTTTGCGACACTCTTCGCCTTTTTCTGAATCGCCTTCTTTTCCTTCATCGTTACTTCGTGAATGATTTCGGGGCTGGCTTCTTCGGCGGTAGTGATTTTTTCAGACAGTGGTTCTATTTCTACCCAGTCCCTGTTGTTGTAATACTTGTCGATGGATTTTCCAATTTGAGAATCTGTGGCAATAACCGGTCTGATGGTCATTCCTGTAAGAAATGATACTTCATCGAGTGCAAGCATGTTGGTCGGTTCCGACATGGCGAGAAAGAGAATCTTCCTGCTGCCGTCATCCCTGGTTTCAATAGGAATGATATGATATTTTTTTGCAACTTCCATCGTGATGAGAGAATAGGCGCTTGGTGTAAACCTGATTTTTGCAAGATCGGCACAGGGAAGCTTAAGCTGGTTGCTTAAGAATTTTATAAGTGTAATTTCACTGATGTAACCCAGTTTTACCAGATTGGCTCCAAACCTGCCGCCCCACTGCTTCTGTCTTCCAATTGCCGACTGAAGCTGCATCTGATCTATGAGCCCTTTTTCAACGAGCATTTCACCGAGTCTTTTTTTAAGTTTTATGGCCATTAATTTCCTCCACCTCAGGTTATGGTAGTTTTCTTATAAAAGAGCTTAACTAGTTATTAATACACTCTATTATCATCTTATGTCAATAAAGTATACACTTTATGTTAATAAACTATACTCTGGAATGTGAATAAAGACTAATTATCAATTCGTTATAGTGATTTCGCTTGACATATTTCTCTCTTTGTCTTATCCTCATGTGCTTAAAAATAAGGGAAGGGAGTAAGAAAACGTGGGTGATGTTATTACACAGTTAAGCCTGCTTCTTGTAAGCGCTGTATTTGTAAACAACTTTGTTCTTGCAAGGTTTCTGGGCGTTTGTCCCTTTCTTGGTGTCTCAAAGAAGGTAGAGACGGCCGTCGGCATGAGTATGGCAACCATGTTTGTTATGACGCTTGCCTCTGTCTCTACGTGGGTAGTTCAAAAGTTTATCCTAGTTCCCTTTCAGATCGAATATCTCCAGACCATTGCCTTTATTTTGATCATCGCCTCTCTGGTTCAGTTCGTTGAAATGGTTGTTCAGAAGACGAGCCCTGTGCTCTATCAGGCTCTCGGAATCTTTCTTCCTCTTATAACGACAAACTGCGCTGTTTTAGGTGTTGCAATTCTTAATATCCAGAAAGATTATTCGTTTTTGTCGACAACAATCCACGGGTTTGGCGCCGCTTTGGGATTTGCCCTTGCTCTTGTTATTTTTGCCGGCTTAAGAGAGCGGACTGAACTTGCTGATGTCCCCAAATCTTTCCAGGGAGTGGCAATTACACTGATTACCTCCGGATTGCTCTCTCTTGCCTTTATGGGCTTTTCCGGTCTCGTAAAATGATTCATTTCATGTTGATCCGAAGCTTGTAGCCTGTTCTTTATCGATGATGTTTGTAGGGAAAAGATTATTGTGAAACAAATTGGTGATAAATAAATGATTGAAGCAATACTCAGTTTAAGTGGTCTTGGGCTTATTGCCGGTATTGGTCTTGGAATAGCCTCCAAGGTTTTTCATGTTTACGTCGACCCCAAGGTGGAAGCTGTTGAAGGGGCACTTCTCGGTACAAATTGTGGTGCCTGTGGTTTCCCGGGGTGCAGCGGTCTTGCCAATGCTATTATTGCCGGTGAAGCTGCAATTACAGACTGCCTGCCCGGTGGTGAGGATGTCGTTAATGATCTTTGCAGGATTATGGGCGTTGAGGCGACTGCTGCGGAAAAAGAAGTTGCCATTGTTTTGTGTAAAGCCGGTGACAGGGAAGCAAAAACTAAATTTGATTATATGGGTGTCAAGGATTGCTGGGCAGCCATGCAGGTAGGCGGAGGCTTTAAAAGCTGTAGTTATGGTTGTCTGGGGTTGGGCTCCTGTTATAAGGCCTGTGAGTATGATGCTATTGAGATAACGGAAGATCGTCTCGCCATTATTATTCCTGAAAAGTGTACGGGCTGTACTATGTGCGTTCCGGCCTGTCCTGTCAATATTATTAAAATGGTGCCGGCAAGTCAGAAAGTTCATGTTCTATGTAGTAGTTTCGATAAAGGTCCTGCTACAAAGAAAGTCTGTAGTGTCGGTTGCATAGGCTGTACTCTCTGTACAAAGAAAACGTCAAATATGAGCATGGAGAATAATCTCGCCATTGTTGATTATTCTGTTCTTGATAATACACATGATCCCGTTGACATCTGTCCTACAGGAACGATTTCTGACTTTGAACAGGCCCATCCTTTAAAGCGCTTCAAACCGGAAAAAAAGAAAAAGGCAAAGAAAGCTAAACCGGCAGCAAAGGTGAAAAAAGAAGGTGTAACTGCGAAGCCTGATTCTGATAAAAAAGTAGTACCTAAACCAACTGAAGGGCAAGAAACTCCTAAGTCAAAGGTAGAAAAAGAAAAGAGTGGAAACGAAGCAGAGAAGCCTGCTAAAGATAACAAAGAGGCTGTAAAGCCTGAAGGATCGGAAAAGGTGGAAGGATCGGTTTCTGAGAAAAAAGAGGAAGGTACCAAGGATGTCAGCTAGAGGGTTTGCTGGAGGTGTTCATCCTCCCGATTCAAAAGAGTTGACAAGGGATAAGTCTATTGAACTTTTGTCGCTTCCTGAAAGGGTAGTTATCCCTTTGCATCAGCATATAGGAGCTCCTTCCGTTGCTCTTGTTGAAGTAGGTGCTCATGTTAAGAAGGGGCAGGTCATTGCCTCGGCCAGAGGTTATGTTTCTTCTCCTATACATGCAAGTATTTCAGGTGAAGTGAAGGCGATTAAAGAGTTCCCTCATCCATCGGGCAAAGATATGATGGCCATAGAGATTGTTTCTGATGGAAAGGATGAATGGGCTGAAGACCTGGAAGAAGAGCAGGATGTGACTAAACTCTCTGCTCAAGATATTAGGGGAAAAGTTTTGTCTGCCGGTATTGTAGGATTGGGAGGTGCTGCTTTCCCGACGCATGTCAAGCTGGCGCCGCCGGATGGCAAGAAGATTGAGGCAGTCATCCTCAACGGCGCCGAATGTGAGCCCTACTTGACTGCCGATCACCGACTGATGGTTGAAGATGCCGATTCTATTATTGAAGGTCTGAAGCTTCTTATGAAAGTCCTCGGTGTAAATAAAGGTTACATCGGAATCGAGGATAATAAACCGGAAGCTGTTACGGCAATGATGACTGCCGCATCAGGAACTGATATAGAAGTTATGAGCCTTCATGTTAAGTATCCTCAAGGAGCGGAAAAGCAGCTTATTAAAGCAGTTATTGGAAAAGAAGTTCCACCTGGCGGACTTCCAATGGATGTTGGTGTTGTTGTGCAGAATGTGGGAACAGCTGCTGCCGTTTATGATGCTGTCAGGTATGGAAGGCCGCTTATTGAAAGAATAACAACCGTTACCGGACTTGGAGTTAAAGAACCAAAGAACTTTAAAGTCAGGATAGGTACTTTGTCAGGTGAACTTATTGACGCAGCCGGCGGTTTTACCGAAAATATCGGCAAGATCATTATGGGTGGGCCTATGATGGGTGGCGGAGTATATACGACGGATGTTCCCGTTGTTAAAGGGACTTCGGGTATTTTAGTTATGAAGATGGATGAGATTCGTAACAGGGAATCCCATCCATGCATTCGCTGTGGTCGTTGTGCCGCCGTTTGTCCCATGTACCTTGAACCCGGTGCTATGGGGATTTTTTCTGAGCGTGAGATGCTTGAAGAGGTTGAAGATTATTTTGTTATGGATTGTATCGAATGCGGCTGTTGCTCTTATACCTGCCCTTCTGACAGGCCCCTGGTGCAACTTTTCCGCTTTGCAAAAGCAGGAATTATAAAAAAGAGACAGAAAGAGGGGGATAATTAGTATGGAAAACAAGCTCATACTTTCATCGTCACCGCACGTACATTGTGGTGAATCGATTGCAGCGACCATGCATACCGTCATCCTCACACTGTTGCCGGCATCACTCGTTGGTGTTTACTACTTTGGTTTACCTGCCTTAGGCGTTTTAGTTCTGGCCATCGTTAGCTGCATGGCGGTAGAGGCTGCGGCTCAAAAGGCTTTGAATAAAAAAGTCACTATCTATGATGGGAGTGCTGCACTTACAGGCATTCTTCTGGCAATGAATCTTCCTCCCAGTGCTCCCTGGTGGCTGGTGGTACTAGGTTCTGTAATTGCCATCGGAATGGGTAAACATGTCTATGGAGGGTTGGGTTATAATCCCTTCAATCCTGCGCTAGTGGCGAGAGTTGTTCTTCTTATCTCTTTTCCTGTCCAGATGACGACATGGACAAAACCGCAGCCCATAACATCCGGTGTAGATGCTGTTACCGAAGCGACGCCCCTTGGTCTCATTAAGGAAGGGATTATGAAGGATGGTAATATTGATATTATCAATAATGTTTCCTCAGGCGCCTTCTTTCTTGGTAATGGCAGTGGAAGTCTCGGTGAAGTTTCAGCTATTGCTCTTTTGCTTGGTGCTGCCTGGCTTCTTTACAAAGGTTACATTACCTGGCATATTCCTGTTTCCTTTATCGGTACTTCGGCTGTCTTTGCAGGTATCTTCTGGCTAATTGATCCGACAAGGTATGCCGATCCACTATTTCATATCGTTACTGGTGGTATGATTTTGGGTGCCTTTTTTATGGCAACCGACTATGTGACTTCTCCCATGACCGGAAAGGGCATGCTTATCTTCGGGGCAGGTTGCGGACTGATTACGATGATCATCAGGCTTTGGGGTGGTTATCCTGAAGGTGTTTCTTTTGCCATTCTCCTCATGAACTCTGTAACGCCTTTAATAGACAAATATACTATTCCAAAGCGATTTGGTAGTAGAACTGCTCAAGAGGTAGCCCGATGAATAAAGACGTCATAAAGTTGGCTATAGCTCTAACGATTGTAACAGGTATTGCTGCTGCAACGCTCTCCTTTGTCTATGATTCGACTAAAGACGCTATTGCAGAATCAAAAAGACAAGAAAAATTAAAGGCCATCAAAGCGGTTCTCCCAGGTTATGATAATGAACCCGATAAAGATATTATTGAACTCGTTTCCGGTAAGGATAAAAAAGGAAATGATGTTAAAAGAGTATTCTATCGCGGTAAAAAAGGTGAGGAGATTACGGGGATTGCATTTACTTCTTCCAATATGCTTGGCTATAGTGGTTTTATAGATGTAATGGTAGGAATTGATCCAAATGGTACCGTGTCGGCTATCGAGGTGATAAGTCACGCAGAAACACCTGGTCTTGGTGATAAAATTGCTTTTTCTCCCTGGAAGGATCAATATAAAGGAAAAAATCTTACTAACACTAAATGGCTTGTTACCAAAGATGGCGGTGATTTTACAATTCTGACAGGTGCGACAATTTCACCAAGAGCGGTTACGAAGGCCGTTAAGGATGGTCTTGATTTTTATGCAGCCCATAAAGATGAAATTCTTAAGTAGTTGAGGCAATAGTATGAGTGAGTATGGAAAAATAATGAAGAAGGGGCTCTGGACGGAGAACCCTGTATTCAAACAACTTCTCGGAATGTGCCCTCTTCTCGCTGTAACAACCTCAGCGGAAAATGGCTTAGGTATGGGCCTGGCATCTACCTTTGTTCTCGTCTGTGCCAATATTGTTGTTTCTGTATTCAGGGAATATATACCTGCAAAGGTAAGAATCCCCTGTTTTATCGTTATTATTGCCTCTTTTGTTACTATTACAGATCTGGTTATGGCCGGTTTTATGTTTGATCTTCATAAAAAGCTTGGACTTTTTATTCCCCTTATTGTTGCCAACTGTATGATTCTGGGGCGTGCTGAAGGTTTTGCTTCAAAGCACAGTATTGATAAGTCAATTGTCGATGGTGTTGCTGTTGGTCTTGGTTTCACCCTTGCTCTTGTAATCCTGGGCGGTGTGAGAGAGCTTTTTGGAAACGGAACCGTTTTTAGCGTTAATATATTTGGTGACGGCTACCTCCCACTCATTGTTATGGTCTTGCCTCCCGGAGCCTTTATTGCTCTTGGATTTATCATCGCCTTTTTTAATAAACTTGAAAAGCGAGCGTAAATTAGCTAGCCTTCTAAAGTATGGACCCCGACCCCAATTTTTTTCACAAAAATACCTTTCAAATTAGTGAAATAGCATTTTTCCTGATTCAGCGTACGAGTATGCCTGTAATGGGAGAACTGTATATTTTTAAATCAAATAAAAGGAATAATGGATAGTACGGTTATTATTATTCATATTATTCTGCTCGTTTTGTTAATTGTTCTTTCAGGTTTTTTTTCCGGTTCTGAAACGGCACTAATGGCCCTTAATAAACTGAAGCTGAAGCACCAGGCAAAAGAAGGCAAAAAAGGGGCCTTAGTACTGGAAAAAATACTTCAACGACCGGAAAACCTCCTCGGTACCATTTTACTCGGAAATAATCTTGTTAATGTTGCTGCATCCGCGCTGGCTACTTCCCTTGCCATAAATCTGTGGGGAGAGGAGCTGGGAATACTTTATGCCACCATAATCATGACACTCGCTCTGCTGATTTTTGCAGAAGTTACTCCAAAAACCTTTTCTGCTTATCATTCTGAAGGCACATCCTATTTTATTGCAAGACCAATGAAGTTTGTAATGCTTGTGCTAAAACCTTTTGTACGCGTTGTTAATATTTTTACTAATGCCATTTTAAAAAGCATTGGCGTAAAAAAGAAGGCAGGAGAAGTATTTACCGAAGAGGAACTTAAAACGATGATCCTTATCGGTGAAGAATCAGGCATAATAGGGACGAAGAGGAAAGAAATGCTTCATGGTATCCTGGAATTGAGGGATATGAGTGTAAAAGAGGTTATGGTTCCCAGGATGGAAATATTTGCCATTAATATTGAGGAATCATCTTCTCATATTAAAGAAAAAATTCTTTCTTCCCCTTATTCGAGAATTCCTGTTTTCCGGGGGGATATTGAGAAGGTTGAAGGTATTGTTCTTGTAAAGGATTATTTGAAGGTGGTTGCATCCGGTCATGAACCGCAACTGGAAAACATAATGTCTCCACCCTATTTTATACCGGAGACGAAAAAGATACAGGAGCAGCTTACCGACTTTCAAAGAAAAAGTGTTCATCTTGCCTTGATCATCGATGAGTTTGGCGGTATCGAGGGTCTTGTCTCTATGGAAGATCTTCTTGAGGAAATTGTCGGTGAAATATGGGATGAAACAGATATGAAGATAAGCAATATCGTTCGACACAGAGATGGTTCCATTACGGTAGATGGCAAGTTTTCAATCAGGGACCTTAATAAAAGCCTACAGGTAGATATCCCGGAAGAGGATTTTAATACAGTTGCCGGACTCTTGCTTCATAGTATGGGAAGGATCCCTTCAAAAGGTGACAGTGTTGAATTTATGAATCTCGAGTTTATTGCCAACTCTGTAG
>JAOUBX010000052.1 GCA_029860075.1 Deltaproteobacteria bacterium
CCTTCGGCGGGCACAAAAACTCGCTTCGCTCAGACAGTTTGTGCCCTTCATCCTCAGTCAACGGCTACACTCGGCTGCCTTTTAACGGGAAGGAAAAGCAAGCCCTTTAGGGCTCAAGCAAGGACACGTCCTCTGGGCGTGGACTCTTTACTTTTGATTCAGTCGATAAATCCTAAAAAAGCCTATCACAGAGAGTGAGAATTTTCATATAATTTTCACTTTCTGTTTCAATGTAAATTTGAATATGCTATAAACCTGGAAAGCAGTTGGATCCTGGTACTCATTCAAGGTCATAAATTTAGCATTAAAAAAAGGAGTTTCTAATGATCAGCAGAAGCAAAAATATTTTATGTATTTTATCGGTAGTGGCGGCAGTAACTTTAACAGGATGTTCCTACCATAAAAGGCATATCTACTCACTTGGAGAGGAAGGGCTCTATTCAAAGGAGTGGCGTCAAATTATTAAAGAATACCCCATTGGGAAAAAAGACAATATCAGGGTGACGCCGCTTTTTAAAAATGAAGATTCAAGCCACTATATTATCCAGATTAACGGCAGGGAGAGGCCTCATATTCATGAAGAGCATGATTTAACGGTTATCGTTAAAAAAGGGAAGGGAACACTGCATCTCGGTGAGGAAAAGCTTTCCATGAAGGCAGGTGACATTGCATTTATTCCACGAGGAACGGTGCACTATTTCGTTAATGAAAAGAAACACTGCCCGGCCGTTTCGTACGTTATTTTTTCACCGTCCTACCATGGCAAGGATAAAAAGATGGTAAATGAGGTTGAACAATAAAGATCGCTTCAATATCAATCAGTTAACGGCCTTTTTAATTAGATGAAGACTTGTAAATAAAAGTAGAAGAGCAAAGGCAAAGGGGAGGGCAGGGGCGGCAAAAAGTGTTTCTGATAGATCACTTTGTGACCTGGAAAAGTTATAGAATAAAACAGAAATACTGTTAATTGATATGTGGGCCATAATAGAAGGCCATAAAGAAGCCGTAATGAGATAGAGCCATCCCGAAAAAAGTCCCAAGAATATGGCGATGGGGAATTGATGGATATTGAAGTGATATACTGCAAAAAGCAGTGATGAAATTAAAAGAGCATTAGTTCTGCTGTAATTATGCAGAAAACTTCTCAGGAAAAAGCCCCTGAAGAGGATCTCTTCAACAAAGGGTGCGATAATGCATGCCGTAACGAAAGAAGCAAACCCGCCATTCATAAAAAGGCTAAACATGTCCAGTTCTTCCTGCTTCATGGGAAAAGCGATAAAAACAAAAATATCGACATAAAAAACGAGTATTCTTATGGCAATGGTTGCCATTACGACAGGAATCAGGAGTTTAGTAATGAAACTTAATTCCGGCCCGGGAGGCGGAATGGGAGAAAAAGTCTCTCTATAAGAGATGTTTTTGTATGACATGAGCAAAGAAATAATGAAGCCATAGGAAAAGATCATAATTAATCCGCTGTATTTTGGATCTCCCCTTAAAAAAGTCAGCCCCATTTCATAGATAAGAGCAGCCCCTATTATTTGAATCCCAAGGAGTATGGCAAGCACCAGAAGGGCATGCCAGAAATTGGGAAAGTCTCTGTTGTGTTCCATATTATTCTGCTACCACCAATGGCTGTTTCTGTTTATATACCAGTAAATTATTCCTGTCACTAAGAAGAAAAGTCCTGTAAAGAAGGAGACGAGCCTCATACCCTTTGCCGACATAATCATGATTATTCCGTCTTTTAGTTTTCTTTCTCCCCGGGCAAGCTGTTTTTTTCCTTCTTCCACTTTCCTTCTTCCCTCATTTAGCCGCTCCTTACCCCACTTAACCTTCTTTTTTCCTTCTTCCAGTCTTTTTTTCCCCCAGTCTATCTTTTTTTTCCCGCCGGTAAGCTGCTTTTTTCCTTCTTCAATCCTCTTTTCACCCTCTTTTAGCTGCCTTTCAGCTTCCTTGAATTTCTTTCCTTTGTAAAGCAGTTTATCTCCTATCCTTTTTAAGAGACTCTTTTTGGCCGCTTCATATTGTTTTTTTCCCTCTTTCAGTCTGAGCTTTCCTGCTTCAAGCTGTTTATAGCCCGCCTGTAAACGCTTCTCTCCTTCTTTTAGTCGCTTTTCACCCTCCTTTAAACGTTTTAGACCTTCCTTGAGCCGTTTTTCACCGTCCTTTAATCTTTTTTGACCCTTCTTGAGTTCCCGAAAGCCTTTTTTAAAGCGTTCCAGTCCATGGGAAATTTTCAATTCACCTTCTCTTATTTCGAGAGTAAGAAAGGTAAAGAGGGAAAAACAACTTAAAGAGATGACCAAAAAGATGAGGAATTTATTCTTTCTTCGCATAAGCTTGCTATTTTAGCTTCTTCCCGATATTTTAATGATATTGCTTTTATCAAATTATATACATCAATAAGATGACTAAAAAAGGAAAAAATTCAATGAAAAGATATTGTTCTTTAATTCTTGCCATTTTGATTTCATTTATTTGTATTTGCTCCGCTTCGGCAACGCAACCCATTATAGCCGATGATTCTATCTACAAACCTGTTTCGGCTAAAAATGGAATGGTTGTTACAGGTGATAATCTGGCGGCAAAGGAAGCTTTAAAGGTACTTAAAGAGGGAGGAAATGCCATCGACGCTGCCGTTGCTGCCGGTTTTGTCATGGCTGTCACTATGCCCAGGGCTGGTAATATAGGCGGTGGCGGTTTTATGCTCATTTATTCGGCGAAGGAGGGGAGGGTGGTAGCCATTGACTACCGGGAGAGGGCGCCTCTTAACGCAAGCCGGGACATGTTTATCGATAAAGATGGGAATGCAGATAATGAACTAAGCCGGTTCAGCCACCTTTCAGCCGGTGTGCCGGGAACTGTGGCCGGCTTTGCTCTGGCTCTTGAAAAGTATGGAACCCTATCCCTGAAAGAGGTACTTGGACCGGCAATAAAATATGCCAAAAAAGGATTTATTGTAAGTGAGGCTTTAGCAGAAGATATTAAAAGGGCTTCTGAAAGGCTTAAAAAATGGCCTGCAACGGCAAAGATATTTTTTAAAAAGGATGGCAGCTATTATGAGTCAGGAGACAGGTTTATACAAAAAGACCTGGCAAAGACGCTGACAATGATTGCCAAAAAGGGCGCTAAAGGATTTTATGAAGGCCCTCTGGCCGATCTCATTGTAGAAGAGATGGAAAGAGAAGGAGGTCTTATTACAAAGGCAGATCTTCTCTCCTATAAACCACGGATCAGGGCACCTGTCAGGGGAAATTACAGGGGATATGACATCTACTCCATGCCGCCACCAAGTTCCGGTGGGACACATTTAATACAAATAATGAATATCCTTGAAGGTTACAAACTGAGAAAGTGGGGCCATAATTCAGCCGGGACTATTCATCATATGGCAGAGGGCATGAAGTTTGCCTATGCCGACAGGTCTGAGTATCTGGGTGATCCTGATTTCTATGAAATGCCTATAAACGCCATATTATCAAAGGTTTACTCAAATAACCTGAGAAAGAAGATTAGTAATAAGAAGGCAAATCCCAGCAGAAATATTGCCCCTGGTGAGCTTGCTCCTTATGAAAGTGATGAAACGACGCATTACGTTGTTGCCGACAATGCAGGGAATGTGGTTTCAAATACCTACACTATTAATTTCAGTTTTGGTTCAGGTATTGTCGTTCCCGGCGCAGGATTTCTCCTCAATAATGAAATGGATGATTTCAGCGCTAAACCGGGTGTACCCAACGCCTACGGGCTCATCGGTGGAGAGGTCAACAAAATCGAAGCAAAGAAGCGCATGCTGAGTTCCATGTCCCCTACAATCGTCTTAAAAGGGGGCAAACCCTTTTTGGCCACAGGAAGCCCCGGTGGATCAAGGATTATAACAACCACACTTCAGGTCATTCTTAACGTTATCGATCATGGAATGAATATTCAGGAAGCCGTTAATGCTCCGAGAGTTCATCACCAGTGGCTGCCTGATGAATTGAGAGTTGAAAAGGGACTGAGCCCGGATACGGTAAAACTGCTTGAACAGAAGGGGCATAAGGTGCTCATAAAGCGGAGTATGGGCGCCGCCTCATCCATTATGATAGATAATGAGACCGGGCTATTTTACGGTGCCGCTGATCCGAGAAGGGAGGGGCTGGCTAAGGGGTATTAAATATCATTGCCGGCGAGCCTGGTATGCATTCGTTAATATTCTAACTAGTGTCCATCGAGAAACTATAATAAATGAAACTTTGTTTTCAATTCGGAAAGGAGGGATTTTTTGCAAGGTCAAGGAAATCAAGGGTTTCGCCGAGTTGTACTACTGTACATGGCACAAGCAAAACCGAAGATTGATGTAGAGATTGTGAAAAAGCACCCTTGACCGATGAAAACTAACTACTTAACAATAAACTGCAGCGTTAGTCCTCCAATTTCCAAAATATCTTTATCTTTTAGCATATGAGGTTCATTTGAGACGCTGCCATTTATTTTTGGCAGATTTTTTTTGTCTGCCGGTGTAAGCGTATATCCCTTGTCCGTTTTGTTAATAAGCGCTGCAACTTTAGGCGCAAAGAACCCCTTAATCCTGATCTGTGCGTCTGATGATTTACCTATTGTCGTCACACGGTCTGTAAGATTATAGCTCTTCTGGTTACCGGGACCATCGAGAAGCGTGAAGATCCCCTTAGGTTCCATCAGCTTTTCCTGCATCTTGCTGTCCAGGACCATCGTTTTATCAAGGGAGGGAATAACAGGTGTTAAGGGTTCATCACCCGATTTTACTGATTCACCATCCAATTCTATTATGGATAAGCTGTGTTTTCCTATGATAACCTCATCGTCGGTTTTAATGATTTCCTTTTCAATCTTTTTACCATTTAGAAAAGTGCCGTTCGTGCTGTTAGCGTCTTCAATATAAACATTTTCTCCTTCCATTCCTATCCTGGCGTGGATACCGGATACGGCAGGGTTGTCGATTTCGATATCATTGCCGGACTCCCTGCCTACCGTGATAATGGCTGATTTTATCAGTGTTTCACTAACAATATTTCCCTTGAATTTGAGCAACACCTTAATCATCTTTATTTTGCCTCCTTACACAACTTGCAATGCTGTTAAATAGATGTGAAATAGCATCTTTATAAATGTACACTGCAACAACGGTCATGTTGTCTCTGCTGCCGGCTGCAATTGCCGAATTAACAAGAGTCCGGCAAAGGTCTTCCGCATTTTTTGCATTTTTCCCATAAGCGGCTATTTCATCATTGGTAAGAGCAGAACTGATCCCGTCGGAACAGAGTATCACTATATCGCCGTCTGCCATATTAATTTCATTAATATCGGCTTCAACTTCAGGATTGGCCCCTATGGAGCGTGTAATTACATTCTTGATTGTTGAATGTTCAGCATCTTCTTCAGTGATAAGGCCCAGACGAATCTGCTCGGCTACCAGTGAATGATCATCTGTTAACTGCTGGATACAGCCTGCCCGAATCAGGTAGGCTCGACTGTCCCCCACATGAACGACACTTAGTCTTTCATTAAAAATGAGCGCCGATGTTAATGTCGTACCCATTCCACGATAGGAAGCGTTGTTTTGCGATATATCGAATATTGCGCTATTGGCAAGTTTTACACCCTCAGCGAGTGTTGTTGCACAGACTGAATGTTCATCACCGCTATTCAAATCACGGAAATCCCCCTCTTTTTCCGCAACAAAATCTCTTACTACTTCAACGGCCATTCTGCTTGCCACTTCACCGGCCAGAGAGCCGCCGATGCCGTCGGCAACAATAAACAGAGCGGGCGCTTTTTCTACACAAAAATAGTCTTCATTTTTTTCCCTGAAAGGGCCTTTGTCCGACAGGGCTGAAGCATAGATTTTCACATTAATCCTTTATTTTATTAATACATTGAAGGATATCGCTTGCAACCTGCTTCCCGTTTTTATATCGATTGGTAAGATTTTTTTCAAGGAGTTTATCTATAATAACCGAAAGGGGCTGAGGTATGTCAGACTTTATTTTTCTTGCCGGTGTATGAGTTGAGTTGGCTATGTTGTACATGAGCGCGGCAAAGCTGTCTCCCTTGAAAGGACGTTCCGCTGTTAAAAGTTCATAAAGAACAACGCCAAGCGAAAAAAGATCTGATCTGCCATCCACCTTTTTGCCTGAAATCTGCTCCGGCGACATATAGCTTGGCGTACCGAGGATGACGCCCGTTGTTGTCTTCGATGTATCCATGACACGGGCAATACCGAAATCGGTCACTTTTATCTCTCCCTTTTTGAGCACCATTATGTTGGAGGGCTTGATATCCCGATGGACAACGCCTTTATCGTGGGCATAGTTGAGGGCATCGGCCACATTTGCTACGGTTTTAAGCGCTTTTTTTATGGGAAGCCTTTTGGCTTTTTCACAAAATTCACTCAACTCCTTGCCGTCAAGCAGTTCCATGGCCATATAAGCGAGGCCCATATCTTCACCTACATCATAGATAGTAACAATATTGGGGTGGGAAAGGTTGCCCGCAGCTTCAGCCTCTCTGAAAAAACGAACTTTAATGTCCTTTAGCTGGCTTTCATCAATATCATCATAGCGGAGTGTCTTTATGGCTACTTCGCGGTTAATCTTTGGATCTTTACCAAGATAAACCGTACCCATTGCGCCATGACCCAGTTCGCTGATGATCTCGTACCTGCCCAGCGTTGGAATAGTGGGTGCTCCATCGATAAGGACCGTCTCTTCTCCACCTTTGCCCAGGACAACTCTTGTTTCAGCCGCTTTGAGCTGTTTAATGCGTTTTTTTACATCCTTAAAGCTGCCTCCCGTAATGAGGTGTTCATAAACGACGATTGCCTTATTGAGCATTCTCTTTCTTTCAAAATCGAGGGCCAGGTTATAGAGGTGCTCCTTGATAGCAGGGTCGCTTACAGGGCATTTCTTAAGCTTGTCAAAGGCCATATCGAGCATTCCCTGACTCTGAAAAGAGAGGGCGAGAAGCCTGTTAGACTCTATTCTGTCCGAATCCATCTTGTTCTGATTTATAATAAGCGCCCTTATAATTCCCATTGCAGGATAACCAAAGGCAAGAAGGAAGGAGGGGTAGAGCATGGAGAGCCAGTAGCCTTGTCCAATAAAAAGGTATAAAGCCAGCATATTCCACGTAAACAAGAAGGCCAGAAGGCTTAGGAATGAGGCCTTTCTGCTCAACCTGTGAGAAATAAAGGCCAGGAAAATACCGAAATAAACCATTATTCCTGCTTCTACGGGAAAGGCCCACTTGGGTCTTAAAAGATGGTTGCTGTTGATAATATTTTCAACAGCGTTAGCCGTGATTAATGATGAACTCGTCTCTCTATAAAGGGGAGAGGCAACACTTGCGAGACCGATAATTGCGATTTTTCCCTTAAACGTATCGGGGGCGAATTTTTTCTCAAGAATTTCATGAAAAGAATACCTTTTAAAGCTCTCTTTCTCATTATAACTTATGAGCATGGCTAAATCATCAGTTGTGGGTATTTCAATGGTGTCAAACTTGAGTCCATATCTCGTCCTGATATTATCCAGTTTTTTTATGGCTTTTATGCTTTTTCCCATATAGACGGCTGCCATCTGCAGGGAGAAAGAGGGGTAAAACAAGTTGTTATATTCTATCAGAAGCTGTTCTCTTCTTACCTTGCCATCGGTGTCTGCCATGCGGTTATTGTGGCCGATTGCCCTTGATTTTTTGGCAATTGCGGAAATAGGGCCTTTGACTTTATCGGTTTCCAGAAGGTGTCTATCCATTCCTCCTGAATATAACCTTGTAATTATATTGTCGGGTTTGGAGGATTTTTTATCTTGATCGTTCTTAAATGAAAAGTGCATTGGCAGGATCACATTTGAAGCGAGTCCCACGGAATGAGCCAACCTGTTATCATAATTAAGACGTTTTTTAACTCGCTTTAAGTCTGCGATCAGAGAATAGATCTTTTTTCTTGTTGCCTTATTCTCCTTTTTTAATTTTGCTCTCCATCCAGATATGACTGAATCAATTTCTCTGGAAGCATGAACAGAAGACCTGCCTGATAAGGGAAGTTCAATTCCTATTATAGAGACGCCGTAAGAGGCCAGTTTATCGACAACTTCTGCAATTTTGTCTCTTTGCCAGGGCCATGAACTGATATTTTCGAGACTGGCATTGTCTATATCAATAATAACAATAGGTGATGCCGATAATTTTTCCCGTAGGGCAAGCCTGAAATCATAGCTGACTTTTTCAAAATATTTAAAGGGCTGCCAGGCAAAAGCATAGGCTATAAAAGTAAAAAGCAGAAAGATGGTGGCAATGGTCCATTCCCTTGCCAGTAATTTGTGCATTGACTTCATGTGGCTTAGCATACCAGATAAATTTTGTTGCGACAATATATTAGAATTAAGATATAAAAAAAATTTGGTTATAGAGGAGTCTAGTGTTAGAATACATTAAATAAAGTTAATTAAATCAAAGGATGAGGTATATGGGTAAAGCTATTAATATTATTATTATTTTTTGTTTATTTGTTTTTTTGACAGGTTTCAAGCAGACAGGTGGTTCCACGTCCGGCCATGGCGGCATGGGTGAGATTGCAGCACATGACGGAATCGTTGTTGAGGTCATTGCCCTGGAAGGTTATACCTATGTGGAACTCGATTTAAAGAGTGAGAAAATGTGGATTGCAGCGCCGGCCTTTAAGGTGAAAAAGGGCGACCGGGTATTGGCCTCCAAAGGGATAGAAATGAGAAATTATTATAGCAGGTATCTGGATAGAACATTCCCTGTTGTCTGGTTTGTCGGAAAAGTAGAGGTCGTCGGTAAAGATGAAGTTGTCGCCCGGCCCGCAGATGCAGCCGAGAATAAAAAAGTGGCAAGTATTAAGTCTCCTCTTATCGGGACGATTAAAAAGGCTGAAGGCGGCTATTTTCTGGATGAACTGTTCGAGAAGAAAAAGGAACTGGCCGGCAAAAAAATCAAGATTCGGGCAAAAATTGTCAAGGCATCGGGGAGCATTTTGGGGAAGGAGTGGTATCACGTGCAGGACGGAACGGGTAGTGATGCCGTGCTTGATTTGATCATTACCAGTAAAGATAAGGTTGAGGCCGGCAGGATTGTTCTTATAACGGGAACTTTGGGCGTTGACAGAGATTTTGGCAGCGGATATCGATATGATATCATTGTGGAGGACGCCGAATTAATCGTTGAATAAGGTGTTCGGGCCGGTTTCAGACCGGCCCCTTTTGTTTTAGTTTAGCCTTTCTGTGTCACCTGTAGGACCATATCTTCTGTATGGCCCTTTTTCTGTCATATCTGGCTGCCTGGAAGAAAATCTGTGACTTTTCCGGCTCGATTCCTTCCTTTTTGCACCACTCTTCATACCTTTCAATTGCCGCAATACCCCAGAGTTCACTGGCGTTTGCCTCCAGGGCTTCGGCCAGCTTGAAAACCATCTCTCTGTTAGGCGCTTTCAGTTTTCCCTGTTCTGTTTGGGTAATATATTGGCCGGTGGTGCCTACTTTTTTTCCCAAGGCTAAAGCCGTCATTCCTCTGGCCGTTCTTATAATCCTGAGATATTCACCAAATTGCATGTAAGTGTCCCCCTTACTTGATTTGGTACAAGTCTATAAAAATAAAAATAAATTGTCCATAATTAATTGATATAGAAGGGTGGCAGGCGCTTAAAAAAGGTCTGCTCAGAGCTAACGATAGAAGGTGGTCTTGTGTTGGCAAGCGAAGGCTCTTATTGTGCCGTGCTTACTTAAGGTTATGTCCATGATTTGAGGTGGTTCATGATTGCTATTGTATCGATTTGTGCTTCCCGGAAAGTGCTGTCCTGTTGTTGTTGACGAGCGGGCAGGTAAGTGTATCCCCATAGCTGAATAGAAACAGGGAAAGGATAGGAGGTGTATATGTTGTTTTTTAATAAAAACCAGGATAAGAGGCAAAACCCGATAAATATAAAAGTTAACATAATATATCTTATCAGACACAATTCTTTGGGGTTAAATTTTTTTAGGCATAGGCGTTCCAGGTTTTCGACTCAAAGTCATCTCCCGGAACTTTGATGGTGATGTAACCCATTGAAGGCCACCTTTCAATTTCACCACCATCTCTGGAAACTGAAATACTGCATTCGATTTTATCACCGCCACTAACAGAAAGAATTTTGTTATCTATTGAAAATTCAAAAATGTCCCTGAAAGCAAATTCAACTTTTTCACCCGAATCGATTACCCGGGCTTTCGAAGCATTGTTGACAGGACTCGTCTCTATATGGAAGTTCCTGGGACCTCTTACTGAAATAGTAAAGACAAGTCCATGCATCTCATCACATTCCACATCATTTCCTAAATCAAGCCGTAAAAAAAGATCTCTTTCTTCATTGAATCCATAAAAAAGCCTCGCTAAAAGAAATGAGGCTTTATGCATGGTTCCCCCTGTTTTTTCAAGTTCAATATCCGCCGCCCCAAGCCATTCGAAATAATTGGTCACTTCTCCATCTATGACGGGATTGATAAAAGACGTTGCCTCTGCCGGTGGTACAATATGCTTATCCTTGCTTATGATAGAGATTGAGAGTTCTGACGGCGCCTCTTCATGGATCATGTGATAGACATTCATCAGGTTTTTGCGAAAAAGTATGTCAAAATCCGGGTCGTTTTCCGTGCTGTGCTCATCTCCATACCACCAGCACCAGTCACTTCCCTCGGCTATATAGATGTGCTCCCATGCCTTTTCAAGTCTCTTTTTGCTCACCTTGCCTTTATTCTCCACTTCAACAAGTTTATCCCTGGCCTTTTTCAGATAATCCCATGCAAGGTTATCTTCGTCATGCCCTATCCAGATCTTGAAGTTATGATTTATCCATGAGCCTGGAAAAATATTACCGAGTCTGGTTTTGGGTGGATGTTCAGAAAGGTATTCCGATACAGTGACCATCTGGATTAGTTTGTCCTCCTCTACCATACCATAAAGGTTTGTTAAAAAGTCCCAGCCGTCATTCTTGTAATGTTCCCAGCAGTTTTCACCATCAAGAATGACGGGCACAATATGAGAGCCATGGGCATTTTTTTGTCCCAGCTTTTTCCTGATTTCATGAAGTTTGTTCATAAAGTCCCTTGCGGCTGCGGCGGGGTCCCAGGAGGAATAGACAAAGCCGATGAGGTCTGACAACTGATGATCTCTGAAAAGGATGGAAATTTTTTTTCCACCGGCGTTATAAAAGTAAGGTTTATAGAGAAATTCAGGGTTTTCCGGAATACCGTCACTCCCTCTCATTACCCTGGCATGGCTTGACGCTTCAAGAATCTCCTCGTCTGTCGCAATCCAGCCTATACCGGCCTGTGCCATAAGAGCAAGTGCCTCTTCGCTGACAGAGCCTTCCGATGGCCACATTCCTGAAGGGGCGCTTCCAAAGAGTTCTTTATGGTAAGCAATTCCTTTAGAAAGCTGTTTTTTTGCATCTTCCGGGTGTTTAAAGCGTTCTTTAGGGAGGTTCATATGAGGCATGGCATGTGTGGCTACAGTCGTGTCGCAAAGAAGAGGCAAAATGGGGTGGTAAAAGGGCGTTGTCGTCAGTTCTACCCTCCCCTCGTCAAGTAATCGTTTATAATTTGGTATGACTTTCCCTACAATTTCTCTTTGTTTTTCAAGAAGTGTTAACTTCTCTTCTTCCGAGTAGGCTCTTTCTTTTTTTACAAGATGAGAAAGGAAGGGATCTTCTTTAAGAAAGAGCGGATCAAACCAGCAGAGGTTAAAAAGTACCTGAAGGTCTCTCAACTCCTCTTCAGAAAAATACCTGATCGTTTCCTTTATTTCTTCCTTACTGCGATGAAGACCCCGTTTGTGAAGGATTTCCCAGTATCTCGGGAATGGTTTGATCATATTATCCCAGTTTGCCAGGAAGAAGTTTGAAAGAAGAAAATGCTTGTCTTCATCAGTCAGGTCTGCCGCAGGTTTTAAAGAAAGGGATAAAAACTTGTCTTTGGCCTTGCCTTTTGCGTAATCATCGATTTGGGTAAGCAGTGAAGGAACGACGTTAAATGTCTGCCTGATTCCCGGAAAATTATCAAGAATGGCGGCCATATCGTAGTAGTCTTTGGTGGCATGAAGTCGCACCCAGGGTAAAAGATACTCTCCTGTAAGGAGGTCCTTGTAGTAGGGCTGGTGCATATGCCATATGACGGCAACTTTAAGCGGGTATTCCAAAAAAAACCTCTGCTTCTCCTATGGTCAGGAAGGTAGATTATTAAAATTATAGCCGCAGCGCATAGAGATAGCCAGCATTGGATATGGCAAAAATGTCTCCTTTATAAAAGATAGGAGAAGCTGAAAAACCGGAGGAAGCTTTAAATTTATCCCCTATGTTGCCGTTTTTTTTATCTGCCAGATATAAATATTTATGTGATGAACCGAAGATAATATAGTCACCTACGATAATGGGAGATGTGGCGACGCCCTCTTCGAGGTGAATCTGCCATTTGACAAGGCCTGAATTCTTATGAACAGCAATAAGGTTGCCGTCATTATCTGCAAAATACAGGGCCTCTTCATCGAATGCCGGCGTTGCAGAACCTCCGCTATTGTAATGCCATATGGTATCACCTGTGGTTGCGTTCAGAGCATAGAGGCCACCATCGTAGGAAGCGATGTAAAGCCTGTTACCGTCAATGGCCGGAGAGGTATCGACGTCCTGGAACCTGGCTCCTCTTTTTTTTCCCCTAAGACTTTTTTTCCAGACCAGTGATCCATCGTAGGCGCCGACGGCCACAATGAGTCCATTTCCAAATCCCGTATAGACTATCCCTTTTCTGAAAGCCGGTGATGACGAGCGCCTTATGGAAAAAAGGTCGTCCACCCTGCCTTCCCTGTATCGCCAAAGCTGTTTTCCCGTATGGGCATCAAGTGCATAAAGGATGTCGTTGGCGCTGTTAACATAAAGCATGCCATCGACAGCAATAGGTGGCGCCAGAATCTCTGAGGAGGCATTGAAGCTCCATTCAAGAGCGCCCGTTTCTTCATTGACAGCATAAAGGTGCCCGTCATTTGCCCCAAAATAGACCTTGCCCTCATAAAAAGCGGTGCCCCCTTCTGCCCCCTTTTCAACGCTAAAATCCCATAATATTTCTTTTTTTGCAAAATCATAAGCTCTCACGCCACTGCCGCGAAGGGAAGAAAAGAAAATCTTCTCATTTGCTGCGGCAGGTGAAGAATATTCCTGCGGAGCAGATGGATCACCACAGTCAGTCAGCGCCTCAATCCACCTTATTTTAAGTGAGGGGACAATGGTGCTTTTTATATACCCCTCATGAATGATATTCCCCTGGTGAAAGGGCCAGGGTTGATGAGATATTTCTCTCTTAATGGCCGGTGAAGTACAGCCATATAGGAAAAAGAGGATAATAAAGAGTGAGGACGCAACGGTCCCTGTTAATTTTGCCTTATTCATAGTGGGCATAATATATATGAAAAACGATTTTAAATCAATAAGGAGAGTCTCATAAGGGCAGGGACTGATTGAACATTTTCAGGCATTTTTGTAGTAGCTGCTCTCTTTGTAGCTTTCAATAGCGCTTAAGACAAAAATCTTCAATATGGCAACGCCGGGTACGGCAATCAAAATGCCCAGAAAACCGAAGAGTTCTCCCGCTGTAATGACGGCGATAATGACGGCAAGGGGATGAAGGCCCACCTTATCACCGACAATTTTCGGCGTAAGAAGTGTTCCTTCAACTATTTGCGCAAAGCCATAGAGAATGGCCACATAAATAACGGGTGTGAAATCATGGAATTGCAGATAGGCAAAAATGGCGGCCGTTCCAAAACTGATAATTGAGCCGAGGTAGGGAATAATAAAAGCCGCTCCTGACAGGAGCCCTATAACAAGGGCAAGATCGAGGCCGATAATTCCAAGTCCCGCTGAATAGATTATCCCCAGTATGAGACAGACAATCATTTGCCCTCTTATAAAAGCGCTTAAAATTTCATCGGTATCTTTAAACCGGGCTATTATGAAGTCCCTGTTGCGCGGAGGAATGAGGGTAATCACTTTTTCCTTCATATGATCAAACTCTTTAAGAATATAATAAAGGTAAAGGGGAATAATCATTGTCCCGATGATTGAAACAACGAGGCTGAAGGTGCTTTTAAGGGTTGACGACATGCCTGCAAGGATGCTTTTCCAGATATCGAGGGGGACGCTTTTTAACAGGTTTTCCCCTTCGGCTAGAATACTGTTCATATTGAAGCTCTCCGCAGGCAGAAGCTTTGAAGCCAAATTTTCAAAAAAAGGAATGGCCGTTGTTTTTATTGTTTCCGCATAGGCAGGCAGTTTCATAATAAGCGCTCTCATTTCAGCTTCAATGGCCGGAACAAGAAGGAGCAACAGCAGCGTTGCCAATGTGACTGTGACTGAAATAAGGATAATAATGGCGATGCTTCTGCTTATTTTATAGGTTTCGAGTTTGTCTATGAGGGGATCGAGCAAATAAGCAATGATGACGGCAATAATAATGGGAATGGTGATGGATTTCAGGGCATAGAGAAGATATAAAAAACTGATCAGAAGAAGCGCCGAGACTATTCTGAACTTTACAATATCCGTCAATTCAATACCCTTCCCTGTGAATTTTGAAGCCAATCATAACATAGGTAATCATTGAATAAAAGAGCAGAAAGCCCGTCATAATCATAATGGAAACAAGAAGGACCTTGTTTCCAATACCCACACCATTTAAAAGAAGGAGTAAAATGGTGAACATCTGGAATGCGGTAGATGACTTGCCGGCTGAAGTCGGTCTCATCTCGACCTTGTTCTTTAAAAAGCGGAGTACCGTATAACCGCTCACAATGACAAGGTCTTTTATGATGGCAATGGCAAATAGCCAGAGAGGGAGAAGGTTAATGAAATATGCCGCTGTAAAGGAGGTAAGGAGAAAGAGTTTATCCGCTGCAGGATCGAGAATTTTTCCAAGGTCCGTAATGAGATCAAATTTCCTGGCAATAAACCCGTCCAGCGCGTCAGTAATGCTTCCAATGAAAAAGACAATGAGAGCGCCGCTGAAGTTGCTCTTAACGAGGTAGTACAAAAATAAGGGGATAAGAGCAATTCTAAGTAATGTAAGAATATTGGGAAGATTCATGATTGCCTTGCTGAACCGGAAAATAGCGCATTTCAGTTTTCGCCGGCCGGCTCAAAGAGAGCGAACTCCTCTTCGATCTCCGCCGACAAAGCCGTATCTCTGACTTCACTTCCCCTGATGACGATGGCTGTTCCGCCTTCCATTTCAAATTCTTTTACATATTCAACGAATTCTTCTTCAAGTTCCTTCTTGTACTCTTCAAATTCCTCTATTTTATTTTTTTTAAAATCTTCAAAGGCTTCTTTATCTCTTTTCTTATAGCGTTTGAATTCCCCTTCTGGAGATTCCACATTAAGACGTCCCTCTTTGAGGTAAAGCTTGAGGAACTCATCACCGGAGTCGACAAGGAATTCCGTTCCTTTAACACCGATGACGATGGATTTGGTTTTTACCCTCAGCCCTCTCATCCTGTCCTGTTTTTTAATGCGAAAGAGCACCCGCCCCTCTTTCAAATTGAGATCCTTTACGGCATCAATCTCCATGATCGAATTGCCTTTTAATATGATTTTAGAATTATCTTCCATATCGATATAGGCAAGGGCCCTTCTTTTCGTTTTTATCATGTCTTTGACAAAAACTTCATAACCCTTCTTTTTTACCTTCTCTCCCCTGACAGCGCCCTCTTTATAAACCCTGACAGTCCCTTTATAGCGGGTAATGGTACCCGCTTTTTCCGCAGCATAAATAAGGTTCGATCCCATTATAACTACTGCCAGCGCCGTAAATATACTTTTCATTTCATCCCCCTGCTTATTTGTTTACATGCGTAAAGACGCCGTCCCAGCTTTCACCGGGGGCTTCATTAATGTAATGGATACATCTTTTAATAAAAACGGAAGAGGTCATGTCATTATAATTATTCAACTGCGCATTGAAAAGCTTTTTGGCTTCTTCAAAACGTCTTTCATAGTAGCAGCCCATTGCCGCATCAAAGCCGGCTTTAATCTTGCGGTTCTGCTCTGTGTTATCCATTACATGGTAAATCGTAATAGGCTCATTTTTCCCTTTAACCTTAACTACATCGATTTTCCGGGTCAGATACTCTCTTTTGAGCTTATTTTTTGTGGCCTCACTCATAATAATATGGACATCATATATTTTTGTGAGCCCTTCAAGGCGGGAGGAAAGATTAACCGTATCACCAATGGCGGTATAGTCAAACCTGAGCTTTGATCCCATATTTCCTACCGTTGCGATGCCCGTATGGATGCCTATGCCTATTTTTACGGAAGGTATGCCCTCCTCCTCCATTCTCCTGTTAACCTCTTCAATTTTCCTGATCATTTCAATGGAAGATAATACGGCCTTGTCGGCATGGTCTTCCATAGTGAGAGGGGCGTTGAAAAGCGCCATAATGGCATCGCCAATGTATTTATCGAGCAGTCCGCCCTTATTCAAAATAGTCTCGGTCAGGGGATCGAGGAGTGAATTTAGAAGATATACAAGTTGAGTCGGTGTAAGCCGTTCAGAGATGCTTGTGAAATCACGGATATCGGAAAAGAGCACCGTAATTTCCCTTTCTTCACCTCCCAGTTTGAGACTGTCGGGGTTCTTAATGATGTTTTTGACAATATCGGGAGAGACATAACTTGAAAAAGCTTTTTTGATTTCAGTCGTTTGCGTTTCAGATTTCAGGTAGGTAAGCAACTCGGATAAAGAAGCGATTAACAGGGCTGATAAAAGAGGCATTGAAAGGTTTAGCCACATAGCCTCTAATATAAAGAGGGCATTGACAACAGTAAAGATAGCGGCAACGATAAGACCGTAAAGAATAACTCTCAGGGTTACACTTCTCAACAAGCTGGCCAGGCCGGAAAAAATAATGGCTGCAATAATCAGGGACAGATCGATTGCTTTTGAATGTTTGAGAAATGATCTGTCCAAAAGATTTAATACGGCATTATAGTGAAGATATACACCGGGAGTGAGCGTATCGATAGGCGTGGGCCTTACGTCGTATATACCAATTTCTGTCGGGCCTATAAGGACTATCTTCTTTTCAAAGTAGGAAGGGTCTACAGTGCCCTCTATTACGTCAAGGGCTGAAATTTCATTAACATGTTTATGAAAATTTACTCTCAAAAAATTGGTATCAGTGAGCGTTAATTCACCCAGGGTGAATTTATTGATGCCGTCTTCGTCCAGTTCCAGGTTAATATCTTTATTAAGGTGATACCTGACGGTTTGTAAGCCGAGAGAGGGAAATATATAGCCCTTGTATAACCAGATAAGCGGATAATTTCTGAAAAGTCCATCCACATCAGGTTTGGTATTAAAGGGCGCGCAGGAAAGGCCTCCCTCGGCAATGGCGGGAATATTGGCTTCAGCAAAGGGGTAATCATCAAGCCCTATGGAATTGCTTAACTGTTTATAGCGAATGACTGTGCAATCTTCCAGGTAGGACAGCGCTTCTTCCGTTATCACTTGAGAGGCATCAAATCTAAAGAAAAAACCTAAGATAACATTTTCATTATCTGCAATCTGATCTCCCAGGGCCCGGTCTTCTTCTTCCGTTGTTTTTTCAGAAAAAACAATATCCAGGGAAACAATCGAGGCTTCACTCAGATTGCCAATGAGTTGGCCCACCACTTCTCTGTTCCATGGCCACCTGCCCAGTTTGTTAACACTTTTTTCATCTATGGTGACGACAAGAACATCTTCCCGCGGCAGCGGTTCTTTATCCAGTTTTTTTCGAATGGCAAACTTGGTATCTTCCAGGCCTGATAATATTTTCGTCAAATAGACATTAGGGGAGAAATAAGTATAGAGCAATAGTAAAGACAAGCCCAATAAACCGGCAATCCTTATGTATTTCATATTGCTCTTCATCGAATAATAACTCTTTTAAGATTTTCGGAAGATACTACTTATCCATACACATAAGAACAAAGAATTCTTCCGTCTCTTCATTGATCCATGCTTTTTCAATTTCCGCTTCAACCGTTCTTCCGTTAGAAGTTTGTACCGAATAGCTGGATAAACCGGTGCTGACACTTTCCGATGTCCCCGTCATGTAAGTTTCAAGCTTCGTTTCCACCGTGACGCCTAATTGACGGGCAATTTCATCAATTCCCCTGGAAATGGCCAGAAGACGCTGGTAGGGAAGCCCCTTGATGTGAGGCTTTGATATGCCGATACCGCATATTTTCCTGTCATTCTTATAGTGCAATATCCAGTCAGGAGCGTTAACCTTTATTTTAGCAGGAGGAGGAGGCGCTTTTTTTTCTTCTGTCGCAGCGCAAGCGGATAAAAGCAGCAAAATTATGATAAGGGGAAATAAAAAGATCGCTCCGGGCTTCATTTACTAAAATCCTCCAGTAAAAAACAAGAACCTCAAAAAAAATAGGGCAGTGAAAACTGCCCTATTACTTGAAACGATAAAACACTGCAGGTTGGTCCTACTGACCCTTAAATTCACCGAATTCTTTTTCAACTTCTGAATCGAGTTCATCGTGGGCCTTTTTAGCCTGGAACTGCTGCCAGAGCGCTTTTTCATTCTTGTAGCTTGTTTCAACGGACTGCTTCACCGCCTCTGCCGCAGCAGCGGGATCAAGAATGACGAGGACAAAGAGTTCATTGCTCGGCGATATCCACATATCTTTCTGCTTGGAGCCTGAAAGAACCTGCTTGGCCACCTGCTTGGAAACGGTGCTTGTCACTTTTTCTACGGTTTCATCATCACCGATTCCTGTAGACTGGGTGAAATTCTTGACAAGGTTCTTCACCTTGAGACTCATCTGCCTGGCCAGTTCATCCCTGGCATTGGCAAGTGCGCTCGTTCTTGTGAACTGAATGCCGGCCTTGCTCATTTTTGCGGATCCAACAGCCGAAAGGCCACCTTCCATTTCAGGCATTAAAACCCACTTGGGCGCGTCGGCAAATTCATTTTTCATTTCCGGAGCCTGCACTTTATCCGGCGTTGATCCACACCCTCCAAGGAATAGTAATGCACCTAATAAAACAATTGATAATGCGTATAGTTTTCTCACCTTAAGCCCTCCAGTTTTTTATAAAGTTAAGTAAATATTATCTAATGCTCTATAAATGTCAAGTATAAATAGCAACTCCGGAATAAACGTTTATCCCCCTCCTTTCATCTTTATTCGCTATTTGTCACTTCTTATTTCACCCTTTTAACAGGTTTGTTTATATAGCTGATTTGTCCCTTTTCAATTGCAAGAATTTTTACCGCCTTATATGCCGTATCAGGCAGCCTCACTACCCTGTCCAGTTTGTTGTTCATGTATACGGCAACAGTGGCCTCATTATTAATATCTTCCCCGACGGAAAAATTATCGACATAAACTTCGTATTTTTCCGAAGTGCTAACCTTTTGCAGTGTGATTGTTTCAGGTCCGTGGCCTCTCAGGGAATCCCGGTCGAGTCTGGCTTTTTGAGGAACATGCTTTTTGTGTCTGAATGAGATATGAAAGTTGGGCGACAGCAAATGAAGGTCCAGGTCCTGTGGTTCATCTCCCCACTGGAGGACGAACCTGGCACTCTCCAGAGGCAGGCCTTTCGACATTAAAAAACGTTTATCGAGAAGGGTCCCTATCCTTGTCCTAATGGGTGTCTTTAAGGTAATGTATCCCGCCTTCTCAGCCTGAAGGAGGATTTCATCGTCTTCAAGCGCTTTAAAAGCGTCAAGAGGAAGAGTGAGATAACCTTTACCGTCTGTTTCAAAGCGCTGACCGGAGAGCGTAACAGCAAGGCCTTCAACGGCTTACAATCAAGGGCATCTTTAAATGAAAGAATAATTTCTTCCTCCAGTTCTGAAAAACCCTCTATTCTTGCAATTTCATCCGGTTGCCAGCAGGAGGCAAACAGGTGATGAGGGGCAAAAAAAGCCATTGCCAGTACTGTTAACATGAGTAAATGTTTCATGAAAGTTCTCCTGTCTTAAAAGAATAAGCCACCTTTAAAATTATAGCAGGATCAGACACCGATAGGGATAACCTTGGGATTAACCTTTCTATAACGCGGCATGGCCACTCCAATATCGGCATTGACGTAAGTAGGGTCGCAGACAATATACTTTTTTCCCCTGTAAGTCACGGAATCTCCCTTTATAGAGTCTTTAAACCTGACAGCCGTAGCCATATGTCCCGGGTAGTGCAGACCGACAACCTCAAGACCGAGAAGGTTTCTCACAAGATAGGCAAAGAGTATAGACCTGTCTTCACAGTCGGAATAAGGGTAATAGAGGGTCTCATCGGGCAGCAGATATTTCTCCCTGCCGAATTGACCGTTGTCCGTTTTATATTTAAAAGCCGTTTGAACAAAACGCATGATTATATTGACCGCTTCTCCCTCGGTTTTTCCCTTAACGATAGGCCTTAGTCCTTTTAACATGGAATAGCCTGCCTCTGGTGAGGCGGAGGCATTAAAATAAACTTCAAATTCAGTTTGAGGGTAATATTCAAAAAAATCCGCCACCGTCTTGTTATATTCTACCGGTACAGTGTAGGCTTTCCCCCGGTAATTGAATTTAAGTTCTTTTTTATGCACCTTTTTAACAATTTCCGGTGTTTTATAGATGCCGTAATCCATCAGTTCATCGGAACCGGGGTATTTGGCCCTGTAGGTAAATATGGAGCTCATTCTCGTCAACTTGCCGTCAAATGAAAGGGCATAATATTTTCTGCCGTTAATATTAAGAAAGGAAACGCCATAGAGACTGTTTTTTGAGGGAATGAGGAGAAAGACATCGTTGCTGTTATAACCTATCTTGGATTCATAACCTGATTTGGACAGGATAAACCATGCAAAGAGTTTAATATTGTTCTTGTCTCTTTTCCCGAAGATCTTTTTGCCTGTATTGTAGGTCAGGAGATGATACCCCCAATCATTGAGACTGAGCTTTTCCTTGTGATCTTTCAGTTGACCGAGAAGGTTTTCATAATCCGCCTTGCTCTGATTTTCCCAGAAGTTGCTGATGGCCTTTGCATTGACTTTCCTCATGGGAGCCATTTTCATGGATTCATCATACATGAGGGAGATTATAGAGCCGTAAAAGTCAAAGCCTATCTTTTTTCCAGCACCGGAAGGTCTGCTTTCCGGCAGGGCAGCCACAGCGGGTGTGGCTTTTTTGGGCGCTACTGATTGAGGAACTTCCTCCCCTTCCTTGTCATCAAGGGGGACTATTTTTACCTGAGGTTCCTTTTTTTGAGGGATCGTTTCTGCTTTTTTTTCCGGGATTTTAAGTTTTGAAGGCTCAATTCCGACTATGTCGGGTTCAGTCTTTTTATGAGGCCTTATTTTGGCTTTCGGGGTCTTTTGGGGAAGCGGCATGATCTTGACTGCCTTGCCTCCGAAAGGTTTTAGCTCTGACGGTTTAATTTTGGGAGCAATTGGGATTTTTTTAATTTTTGGTTTCTTATAAGCCTTTTCCCCTTTGAAGAGCCTGAACTCCTCCCACTGCTTTTTAAGATAGGCTGTAAAATCCTTGTCACGCTTTTCCTTGAAGTCCCTGAAGCTGCCCAGTTCCTCCTTCTTCCATTTTTCGTATTCGCTGCTTCCGTAAAGCGTGGATGGATTGATGGTAAGCGATAGGGCAAAGAGAATCAGTGAAAAGTAAAGCAAGGTTTGTTTCATAGCGAGTTCCCCCCCGTTAAAAATTGATCTTCATCAATCTGAAGAACCAAAATAGTTAATAATCTTCCCGGCAGCCATTTTAGCAACGGCCTTAACCGCCTTGTGGGCGGCTTCATTATATGTCAGGTGTGACGCGCGTTTGTTTTCACTTATTTCACCAACTGTCAATCCTGATGCCTTGTCGGAAATAGAGAGATTCAGAGTGGCCCGTGCAAACTTCCAATCGGGATTATTAAGTTCCACAGGTGATACCTTAAGCGATGCGTCCATGATCAGAGTAGCCATTACCTTATCTTCAGTAATCAGGTAGCCTTCAGCGGAGAGAATTTCCGATATTTCAGAAGTAATGATTTCACTGTAGTTGCCGGCGTCACCGTTTACAAAAACATAAATAAGAAATTGAGACTGTAAATTACCGATGGCCGATAATATTTGCTTTATATCATAGTCCGCCATTGAAGCATCACTATAGCCAATGACGTTTAGGCGGCTTAATGCCACCTCCCTGTTCAGCCAGAGTTGCCTTGCCTTTTTAAGAGACTGAAAACGGCCAAAATCGCTTTTTTTAGAATCAAGTGATTCTACGCGTAATTCTATTTCATCATCAATACGGTCAACTTCTTTTTGCCAATTCTCTCTTGCTTTTGCACGCTCCAGCCGGGCAATGGCATAGTAGGCCCTTTGCTTTTCATCATACCAGGTTTTGCCTATTTCAACGCCTTTTAAATCGACGGATGAGAGCACCTTGATGTTTCTTTCGTCATCTCTCGTCACGGTCTCTTTTCCTGACGCCTCTACAACGGACCTTACGCGATTAATAACGTCACTCGATACTTTTGATTCAAAAACAGAGGCAAGCTCAGCTTTTGCATTGAGTCTCGCTTCTTTTTCAGAACTGCCTATCCCTGTTGCCTTCAGGTATTGTCCCGATGTGAAGGCAGGAGCGTCTTTTTGCTTTAGGCGCTCTGCTTTAAGGGAGGCCTTGCCGGAGCCGCAACCAGGAAGCAGGCATAAGAGGAAAAGAATGATAAGGCTTGTCTTTATTAAGTGATTAACAGACTCTGACATAGGTTAATTGCTCCTAGTAAATGGTATCAAAGAGGAAAAAATCCGTTTTTCCTGCTTTGACGGATATGTTTTTTATGTGCTTTTCACGGCCGCAGTGACTGGCATAGATGCTGTAGTCACCCTCATTGAGAAAGAGTCGCGCCATTTTCACTTCACCGGGAAGTGTCCGCCAGGTCCTTGTGTCTGCTCTCTCTATGACAGCGGTGTTCAAGATGTTAAAAACGGCCCTGAGACTGTCGTCTTCTATGAGCTTATTAGCTGCAGCCTGTTTAACTGCGGCCCTGGCAAGGGCTTTTAAGAGGACCCTTCCTTTCCTGTCTTCCAGGTTTTTCAGGGCAATCTGATTGATATCCTCTACAAGTTCCGTGGCAGCCGTTGTGGCAGCTGAAGCTGACCTGGCAATTAATTTGCTTTTTGCACATGCAGGAGGCTCGACTTCATATTGTGGAAAGGCGACGGAAACAGGCCCTTTTTTAGATGCCGCTGTAATCATTCTCGATTTTTTTATGGGAGACTTGCCGTTTAAGTGGACAAGCACCACCTTGCCCATTTGCCGGGCTTTCTTCATATCAATGGCTTCCACATGACTTAACTCACTTATCTCATCAACCAGTTCAGCATCCCTTCCGGTGGCCCTGGCTGTACGTTTGATATCCTCAAGGAGAATGTGCGGCTTTTCTGTTCCGTAAGCCTTCTCATAGTCCTTATATGTTTTTAATGCCTTGTAATAGTCGATGTAAGCATCTTCAAGTTCACCCTGGGCCTCGTAAATTATACCGCTCAGGTACCTGCCGAAGGCATCTTCCTTATAGACGTTCTTTTCTTCATATTTCTCGTTGTACATGGTAAGGACCGAGTCGAGGCGCCTGCATTCGACGAGAGCCTCATCATGATCACCTTTAAGGGCGTAAGCAAGGGCGGAAAAAAGATTTATTCCTGCCCTTTCAAAGTCTTCCCCGTCATAAGGGATAGTGTAATCACTGGCAAGAAAGGCGGCTGTTTCCCGGGAGACACTTTTGGTCCAGAGTTTTTCGGCAAGGTCTTCCGCTTTCTTGAAATGATGACTGCTGTCATCATAATTTCCGCATCGCAGGTTAATCATCGCCATATCGAGCAGGTAATTAAGGCGCATATTGGCGCCGTAAGTCCTTTTCTTACTTTTAACATACTCAAGAGCTGCGTCACAATCTTTCCTGACCATCTGCATTTCAAGTTTTGAGTATTCAAGACCTGATGCGCAGCCGGAAATGAGAAAGGGAATAAAAAGAACGGCTATTTTAAAAAAACGATTAAAGACCGGCATAATCCATTCATAGTCCAAATCGGGATTTTTTAATAAACTTCTTTATTTTCTTGTCGCCTATCCATACTTTTTTGTGCGTTTCTATGGCAATAAGCTCCAGGTTAACCTGGTAGAACATAACCGATTTGCCGGAAATTTTATCGAGGATCGTATTTATCGTTCCCTTGAGCATAAAGTCGGCGCCAATCTCTTCTCCTTCGGATTTGGCTGTTTTTTCCGAGGAGTGAGTGGCCTGGTCCTTTCTCTCTTCCCTTAACTCTTCTCTTTCCCCTTTGCTGGCGACAAACTCAACTTCCCCCGAATTGATAAGGGCTCTTTCCAGGTCCTTGACAAAGGTTTGAATGTTAATATGCTCATGGCTCCTGTTTTTTACCGTACCGACAATGACGGTAGGCATTTCTCCCTTGTTGTTTCTTATAAATTTTTTGAGCCAGGGCCTGCTTAGGGCATCACTGATCATCTGTTCTGATACGAGACGGGAGTCGGTGTCATTCCACCTGCCGCTCAGGTCTATAGTCTTTGTCGTCTCGACCCTGTCCACCGTTTTAGTCGCACAGCCCGACAAGAGCGACAGAAAACAGCAAAATAAAATAAGTATGGATTGTTTCATTATTTATTACCTCCCAGTGTTTTCAATGAAGAATATCGCTTAAAAGTCTTTTTGTCAATTTAATGAAGAATTTATAAACTAAAAAGTTCAGACGGCCTTTATCATGGCAACCTCATCATCATCCCGGCCTGAATACCGGCAGCTATGATGGTGATATAAGAAGAGAAAAATAGTCATGGCCGGAAAAGACGCTCTCAATGAAAGAGCCTTTTTTCCAAATAGGTGAATCGGTCAATAAGCGGTAAAGACAGTGAGCGCCTTCCCTGTTAAAGCTTTTTCATTTTAATGCTGATTTTATTATGATTCATTTCCGTAATATCGATAGAAAAACCCTCATAGCTTATCATGGTAAGCTCGTCGGCAAGGCCCTGAACGTTGCCTTTCAGGATTAAACCAAGCTTTGCCTTCCCTCCCGCTCCAAAGCCCTTTTGTTTGACTTCCTGAATTCCCTTCACCTTGTTTTTAAGGGCATCCTGGAAACTCATAAAGTTGACATAGGACATGATACCGGAAATATTCATCTCAACCGTTTTAACGGTAGTACTGTTGTTCTGCCAGAAGGCTGTAATGTGCTTTATAACCTGATGAGCGAGAATTTCCGTTGTTTTTTTAAAGGCCTCTTCCATGGAGTCCCCGTCGGTGATCTCTTCATTTTCAGAAGAAGCGACAACCCGGCCATCCTTGCCGTCAATAAGGGAAAGGCTTACAACGGCATGAACGGTCGTTGAATCTGCGCCATTTTCATCTTTTGCTTTAATGGTATATGCCCTGCCATATAAAATCATATCACTATTATAGCGGTTTGCAAGGGCGGCAAAGGTTTCTTCCGAAGGTTTTTCACTTTCATCAATTGAAAGGGTATCATTACTTAAGGAAAATTTACTCTTATCGGCCGGCACATATCCACTTTCCGTAATTTTCCGGGCCATGATTTTTTCAACCTCTCCGGCTTCCCGCTGAGGGCCGTCTTCATTACCCCACCAAAAATACCGGCTGCCGTCACTTTCTTCATGGGAAATAACTAAAAGCACCCTGGGCACGTTTCTTTTTGAAGCGATAAGGCCAAGTTCAATAAGGTTTTCCTCGAGAAGGGTTGTAGAAACCTGGGCTTCCACTGTTATCTGGTACATATTGCCTACCGAATTTTCTGATATTACCTTATAGTTTGACGTATACCCCCTGGACTTTGAATAGATATTCTCTTTCAGTACCTTCTCGTTCTGTGCAATTTTAGCTGAAGAGACGATGGTCTGGACCGTTTCTTCTATCGCTTTTTTCAGCGCATTGTTAATGGCTTTTTTTCTGGCCGCCGCTACATTACCTTTAACAATGGTACCGACACCATCAACGGTTGTGCGGATCAGGCGTTCTCCTCCCAACGCGACTGAAGAGGTAAGAAAAAGAATCAAGCTAACAATTACCGGCAGTTTAGTGATGTATTTCATGAATGACCTCAGGAAGTTAACAAGTAAAAAAACGAGAAAAGTAATTCTAAATTCAAGGAATCTCTCATTATTCCGGTGAGAATATATTAGAGACTCCTTAAGTATAAACGCTCAATATTCATTGTCAAGCCTTATATAATAACCTTTTTGCCTAACATCTCAATTGGCAAAGAGTGTATTTCTCGTTCCCAGTGAAGCGAGCCCTTTCAGGTTTATAAGGAAGTAAATACGCCTTTCACGCGGGATCTTTCGCTCGCTGTAGGTTACGGTTATGCTATAGCACTGCATCTCCAGCAGGGCGCCGTACTCATTTTCCAGAAGATAGCTGTCTTCCACGGAGTATCTGCCGCGATAAGCCAGTGAAAGCACATCAAAGAGCCTGTACCTGAAACCTGAATGAAGGTAGGCGCTTTTAGGAATATAATTGTATCTGTAAGAGAGATTAAAGCGGTTTTCATTGCTTCCTTTGTAAGTAAAATCACCGTAGTATGAATTGGGCCTTCTCATGTAAGTATGGTAGCGCATTTCAGCATTGAGGGTATACCCCTTTTCACCCTCAATTTTAAGATGACCTACCGTATCTCCCCAGGGTCTTCTCTTGTCCGCCGGCGAAATACGTTTTCTCGAATATTCAAGGTTGTTGAAATCGCTATAGACTTTGAAATCGATGAGCCTGTTATAGATTACATTGTCATTTTCATCTCTTTTGGTGGTTATGTAATTGTTAAGCCCCACTCTGATCATATCCTTTTCCGCTATATTATCGATACCATCATAGTAGGGCAGATCACTCTGGTCCACATCGGGTATGTAGTTATAAGTCAGTTCAGGCTCTATGGTATGCTTGAACCTGCTTCCGCTTTCATTGTTACGATCATAGACCCGGCTTACAGGCAGAGTGAATTGGGCATTAAAATCATACATCTCCCTGCTGTTATGCCGTTTTTCATGATTATCCGTATTATAAAGGGTCTCCCTCAGGCCAAGATTAACAGTAAAATCGAAATAACCGGGTGACAGGGGAAGAGAAAAAGACGGGTGAATATCGAGGCGCTGCCCCGAATAAAGGTTATTTGTTTTATCGTTTTTCTTACGCCGGAAGCTGTTGAAGCGTGATTCATGCTGAAAAAAGAAAGCTAACTTACCGATTTTATTCCTTTTTCCCGTAAGGGTTATCTCAGGCAGTCTTTGCAGGGTCGTTTCTTCCTTTACCATAAGGTTTCTGAAATATTTAAAACGGGCAACCAGTGACTGCGTCTGCCAGTTTTTAACGTATGAAAGACTCGATTCGAGCATCTGTTTTGAATAAAGGGCCGAGTTTTCACCATAATCATAAAGATAATTATTATCACTTACGGCATTCAGGTCGTAAGACAAATAAGAGCTCTTGTCAAAGTCCTCCTTGTGATTTGCCCTGGCAAACCACCTGTTTTCTGCAACAGGCCTTCTCTCGTAAAGGTAATCGAACTTCAGATAACCGCTGCTCCCCTTTTTTCTCATATACCTGTACTCTGTATCGGCGCCGTAAGCTTTGCGCTCTATATAGTTAAAGGTGATAGTGGCGTCCTTGCTTCTTGAAATGGCCCAGAAAAAAGGCTGCCTGTAGGTAAATCCATCTTGATCGGAATAACCGAAAAGCGGCGCAAGGAGGCCGCTTTGCCTTTCTGTTTTTATGGGCGCTGCCATCCAGGGAAGATAGAGGACGGGGAGTGACTTAACATGAAGCCTTGCATGTTTGGCAAAGAGATAGGAACCGATTTCTACATCCACCCGGCTTGCCTTGATCTTCCAGCTGGGAAAAGGGCCGTCACAGGTAGTAAAAACACCCTTTGTAATGGAATACCTGCCCTCCCCTTCCTTGACCAGTTTTTCACCGTTAATATAGTAGTTATCTTCCTTGATGAAAATCCTTCCCTTTGTTATGGCGGCTTTTTCTTCGGTAAGGTTATATTCCAGTTCATCGCCCCGAAGGAAACTGCCATTTTCGGTGAGGGTAAAGCCTCCCCTGGCCGTTACCGTTTCGCTAGACCGGTCATAGACCAGCGTTTCAGTATTAATGACGACATTACCGCGGGTAACCTGCACATTTCCCTTAGCCTCCAGACGTTCTTCAGCCTTATTGTATCTCATGGTCCGGGCTGATACTTTGATATCGCCTTCCACTGAAAAGTCCGAAGCGCCTGAACTTGAGTTAACTGTCAGTGCTAAAAGAGAAATAAGAAAAAGGGTTTTCACAAGGATTTTGAAAAGTGATGGGGCCACTTTGAATTTAATGTAACTCCGGCAATTAATAGTTCCGCTTACGGGGGGTAAGCAGGATAGTGTGAAAGCTTACCAGAAAGAGGGTTTAAAGTCATCAATTTAAGATAAAAAAAAGGCCCCCGTCAAAATAAGAATAAAGGGCCTTAATAAATTATATGACAGGGCTTGTTATTCTTCTGCTTCCATATCCTCGTCGCAGCATGCAAGGGTGCCGCCACCCACTTCCATAACCTCTACCCTGTTACCGCAAATGATACATACATAGATTTCCCCTTCATCACTTACAGCCATAATGACCCCCCTTTTTTGTTTTTCTATAGCGCTATAAAAAATGCGCCGCTTAAGGTAAACGGGCTTCCATTTCAATAGGTTTCGACAAAAACCTCGAAATGTTCCTGACCATGTTCGCATGCAGGACATTTGTCAGGCGCTTTATTCTCTTCATGAATATAACCGCAGTTACGGCACTTCCACCGTACCTCTTCCTCTTTTTTAAAGACCTTGCCCTTTTCCATATTTTCGGCAAGTTTCAGGTACCTCGCTTCGTGGCGTTTTTCCACCTGGGCAATCATCTCAAAGGAATGAGCGATTTCAGAAAAGCCTTCTTCCCGGGCGATTTCAGAAAAATTTTTATAAAGTATGGTCCATTCCTCGTTTTCACCTGCTGCCGCCGCATTCAGGTTATCAAGAGTAGTCCCTTTGGCAACGGGGTAAGCGGCATTAATATCAAGGGCAGCGGGAAGGTGATCCTGAAGCTTTTCAAGTAAGTGTTTAAAAAATACCCTGGCATGTTCCTTCTCATTATCGGCCGTTTCCATAAAAATGGCTTCAATCTGCCTGTATCCCTCTTTTCTTGCCGACGAGGCATAGTAGGTATACCTGTTTCTTGCCTGTGATTCTCCTGCAAAGGCCTTCATCAGGTTTTCACATGTCCTGGTTTTTTTAAAATCACTCATTTTTCAGCACTCCTTCGCTGAGCTCTAATTTATCACCTTGAATGAGTACCAGCTCCCTGAAGCCTTTATTTCTTTTTTGCTTCCTTTTTTTCGCCCTTCTTTTCCACTTTGGCTTCCAGCTTTGAAATCTTGCCTTTAAGGGACTTTATATCGGCCATTGTCGCAATTCCAAGTTCCTTGATAATGGCATGAACCTGCTCTTCCACAATGGACTTCATCTTTCTCTGGCTCTCTTCGGCGATTTTTTTGAAATCTTTCAGTATATCGCCACCTTCTTTTTCCGTAAGCTTTCCCTTAACGACCAGTTCATCAGTAATCTCTTTCATTTTTTCCTGTGTCATGGCTGCTGCGCCAAGGCCGACTTCAAGTGTTTTCTTTAACACATCAATCATTTGAGGTACCTCCTTATCAATTATATATCAAAGATATCAAATCGGTATTTAATGTCAAATTTTTAGTAATTCATTTGAATTTTAACATGAAGGCCGGCGCTGTCAAGGACCAGTTTTGCCTCTTCAAAAGAGGGTGGCACAAGCCCCGGCTGCGGATTATTGGAGACAGCGGCGCCTTCTGAAGGGTAAAAACCCCACTTTAAATCCATCTTTCCGTTTCCGTTCTCGTCATGAAGCACAGCAAGGGCATAAAAACCATAAGGAAGGTCTTTAAACAGCGTATCCGCCCTTCCCTCACGGATCGGTACCATACGGCTCTCAAGCGATCTTTTACCCGACAGCGGGAAACCTTCCCCCGAATTATATAAGCGAATTTTCACATAACCTTTGCTATTCTTCATCTTTTCTACGGTTACATGAATATTGCCTTTTATTTCATTGCCGCCGGCATTTGTTATCCCTAAAAGAATGAATAAAAGGATAAGGAGGCTCTTTCTGATCATTTTGGGGGCGGCCACAGGAGAAAGACCATTGCCATTATTAATTCAATAAGGAGATAGACAATAATGTCATAGGAAGGCATGCCGTCGACAATAATGGAATAGGTCCTTGCAAAGACGAGAAAAAACAAAAGAATACAAAGGCCCTTAAGGCGTTGACGTGAATGCTTAATATCGATGCAGGCAAGAATGGCAAGAATGCCCACGGCAGCCATCATGGCGTTAACTGCACGAAGGTGGTTTTTTCCACCAATACTTTCTGCAAAGATAACATCACCTCCCATGGAAGGACTGAGCATGTTCATAGTCCCCGGGATGATAAGGCTTAATCCCAGAAAGGCAAGGAGAAAAGAGAGAGTAAATTTGTGAAGAGGGGTCACTTTTTTTAAAACGCCTTTCTACTGTCAAGCAGTATGGTTACAGGCCCGTCATTTGTGAGATTTACCTCCATATGGGCCTGAAATTGCCCTGTGGCAACCATAAGTCCTTCATTTTCCGCCATTTTAACCAGTTTTTCAAATAAAATACTTGCCTCTTCCGGTTTCATGGCCTTTTCAAAGGAGGGCCGCCTCCCTTTTCCGGCGTCCCCTGCCAGGGTAAATTGGGAAATGAGGAGTATTTCTCCCTCAACATCCCTTACAGAGCGGTTCATCTTCCCTTCCCCATCTTCAAAGATGCGGAGCCCGGCTATTTTGGAAGCAATATATTGACCATCCTTTTCATCGTCATCTTTAACGATCCCGGCAAAAACAAGAAGTCCCTTTTCTATGCTCCCCTTTATCTTGCCTTCAACAGTGACGGAGGCCTTGCTAACTCTCTGAACAACAGCGCGCATAAAATAAATTCCCCTCTTTCCATTACAATCTAAAGTAAATTTATGCTTATCATAGCGTTTCATTCTTATGAAGGCAACGCTTTGCTTGCAATCAACGCTACCCGGCAAGAGGTGATTTGTGTTATCTTTAATCAGCAAAGAATCCACGCCCAGAAGACGTTGCCTTACTTGAGCCCTAAAAGGGCTTGCTTTTCCTTCCCGTTAAAAGGCAGCCGAGTGTAGCCGTTGACTGAGGATGAAGGGCACAAACTGTCTGAGCGAAGCGAGTTTTTGTGCCCAACCAAGGCAACGGTGGAAGGAGGGGAGTCCCGCCTTGGCGGGACCAGATTTAGTAACTTAGAAATAACTTTTTGCTTCTTTTTTCAGGAAGTTATTTCGTTAAGGCACTTATCCGGTTTATCCGGGCTGGGCGGCCTTTCTTTTGTTACTTTTCTTTGTACCCTCAAGGGGCATAAATCCAGCAAAAGAAAAGTAA
>JAOUBX010000053.1 GCA_029860075.1 Deltaproteobacteria bacterium
TTTATACTGAATTCTATATATTTTGTAAGTTATTAATTTTTAAAGAGAAAACTTTTTTGTTGACATAAGGAGTATAGGATGTCCCCTTTATGATCCTTATAATGTGTTAACTGTATGAAGCTTCATTCTCAACTTCTAAGTATTGTCATTGCACTTCTTTTTTTATCTCCCAACGTTAATGCACATCCTGGCCGAACTGATTCTAATGGTGGTCATACTTGCAGAACTAATTGTGGAAAGTGGGAATTATCAAAAGGTGCGTATCACTATCATGGCGCTAAGAAGATAACCCCAAAGAAAAACTATTCAACAAAGAAGCAGCCTGCTTCTTTAACATCTACAAGATACAATCGTAAAAGCTGGCCTCACTGGACAGATGAAGATAACGATTGCCAGAATACAAGGGCAGAAATATTGCTCCGTGATAACATAGGAACTATCAAATTCAAGCGGAATAAACCTTGTAATGTTACTTGGGGGGAATGGGTGTGTCCATACACGGGCAAAGTCCTCTATAAGGCATCAGACGTTGATATAGACCATATTGTACCATTAAGTCATGCACATAAAACAGGCGGTTCTAACTGGTCAAGAGAAAAGAAAAGAGCCTTTTCAAATGATCCTGAAAACCTCTTGGCTGTAGATGATGCAATAAACCAGGCGAAGGGAAATAAAGGCCCGGTTAAGTGGAAACCTCCACGAAAAGAATATTGGAGAACCTATGCAAAAAAGTGGCTTCATATAAAAAAGAAGTATGACCTTTCTATTAGCAAGCTGGAAATGTCTCAATTACAGAAGATGGTGCAATAAAAAAGGGAAATGTATGGCAAAGAAACTAGATGACAAAGAAACCGTATCACTTGAAGAACTTCTTATATCAAATATTTTCCAGCAAGAGGCTATAGTCAATCTCCTTCATGAAAAAGGTATATTAAAAAAAGAGGAAATTATCGAGGAAATCAAAAGGTTAAAGGAGCGACAAGAAAAGAAATGACTTCTTCCTGAAAGCGTTAAATATTCATTCCTGTAACTTTGAGACTTTGTAGGTGACATCCTCAACCGTGAAGTTCTTCCTGAAATAAACAAAAAAAGATTTGAGAAATGTAGTATATATTAATCAGAACTAATTGCCAAAATAGTATCAATTTGCAACACTTATTTAAGCCTATTAAACTCAAGAAAAATTCATATAATTATAAAAATGACTCTAAAACTACATAAAGATTGTAAAAAAAGATTGAAACAAAAGCTTGAGCAACAATTAGTTACTATTGATGTAACAAATAATCAATTCATTGATAGAAAATCAACAAATGGGTTTATTACAGCTGAGGAAGCTTTACCAAAACATGGCCATGTTAAAGATCAACTTGAGTCTTTTATTGGAGAGTGGCCCTTCTATGACTTTTTATATGGATTTCTTTCAAAAGAACTTCGAGATCAACAAGCATATGATTCATCAGTAACTGTAGGCAAGCTTACTGAATTAGAATCATATTCTGATATTCAAGCAACATCGGAAAGATTGGTCGAGCTATTTGACTCATTGCCATGGGATTACAAATTTACCATAGAGTTTAATTCATGTTTATCCCCAATATTTACTAAGGGTATAAATCAATACAAATTGTCTGACACGTTGAGCTTAGTTAAAGCGGATGATCAGTTTATTGCTGAACACCCACTCAAATCAGGCGTAGAAGGAATAGGCAGTGGTCTTATATCAGCAATGCTTTATCCTACTTCCCGAACCGAGTGGAATAAAGACTCAGTATATCTACAATTTTCAACAAATGGTTTCGTAGGTAAATATATATCAACACAAACAAATGAAAACATATTATCTAAATTCAAGGCATTCTGCGGTCTATCTATTGCTCTACGTCTCTTAATAGTTGAACGTTCATATTATCCTGCTCCACCCAAGATGAATTTTTATATTCATAGAAATATTAACAAGAAATGGGTGGTTGATGAAACCATAGAGGTTGATGAAGTAATATCTGAAACCATAAACGATCTAGCATTTAATAGTTGTAATGGCTCACTTGATAATGATACTAAAAAAATGGCATGGATGGTAAGTCGACTTGCAAAACTAAAAAAAGTATTTGAAAATGAGGAGCAATCTGAAAAAATCATACTTGCAGGGCAGTGGTTTTTTGATAGTTACACAGGTAAGAATGAACTACTTTCATTTGTGCAAACTATGATTGCTCTTGAGATAATACTTGGCGAAAACAAAGCCTCAGATGGAACGGGATTGGGTGATTTATTGCGTAATAGATGTGCTTATCTAATTGGGGAAACTCATTCACAGCGAGAAGATATTTTAGAAGACTTTAAAAAAATTTACGATATAAGATCAAAAATTGTTCATCGGGGGAAAAGCAAATTAACGTCACATGAACGAGTTCTATTTAGCAAACTACAATGGATTTGTAGACGTGTGATCCTAAAAGAAACTGAGTTAATAACAGAAAATGCATGACCTTTATGGTAATTTAGTCGTAATTCAAACTGACACTTCCACCATATAATCGTCAAATCATGCCATTCTAAAAGTTGTTTGTTAGCATAATCGTCACACCTAATGGAGAAAAAGTTGACCATATGGAAATAACAGAAATAGAAAAGATACTGACGATAACAGGAAGTTTTGGACTTGGTGCTGTGATAGGAGGAACCATCATATTCTTTTTTCTAAAATCATTTTTACCTTCTTATCTTTCTGAAAAAGGAAAAAATCTAGCTACAAAAGAAGATGTTGAAACAATTACTGATAAAGTGGAGTCTGTTAAGGCTGACTACGCAAAAGTAATCGAGGAGGTACGTAGCAACAATCAATTAAAGCTGTCAGAAATTGAAAGAGAAAAAAATATAAAAAAAGAAGTTTTTCTTGAAGCAATAGTAGCTATAAATAGAAGTCATACTCTTGTAGCCAGATTAATAGACATTAATATCAATACAAAAGAACTATTTTCGACTGATGAAGAAGATGGAGGTTCAATTGCCAAAATACAAATTGTTGGTTCTGAAAAAACTGTCAAGGCAACAACAAAATTGATGGACTCGATTGCTACTGCTAAGTTGGCATTAATGCTTGATAGGACTAAACTAGTAGAACGTGCTAAAACAATAGAGTTACTTGAAAAATACCGCACAAATACTTCGGATGAAATTGACAACTATATATCAATGTTGAAAAATATGAATCTTGAAGGAATTAAAGATAAACGACGTTGGGATATTATTAATAATAATATTGAATTCGAGAAAGAAGAGAGAGATAAGTTTGATAAAGATATCAATGAATATTCGATGACACAACAAAAAGAACACTTAGAATTTACAAAGAAGTCTTTGGGCTATTATTTTGAAATTTCATCATTAATACCTGATGCTGTACTTTCAGCTCGCGATGAGTTGAATTTAAAAATATCTACCAAAGCTTACCTTGATATACACCAAGATAGCATTGCAAAGGGTAAGCGAGTTTTTGATGACTTTATAGATAATATTTCTAGTTAGCAAGAATCTCATTGTAAACGGTTTCGGTCATAACATTCCATACCAATGCACTTGTTGCATTTATTCTTGAACCTAAATAACTACAGATTTCATCTAAAAATCCTTAAATCTTATTCTCCATAAAATTGTTTAGTAGTAGGTGCAACAAACACCCACAAAACTTCATTAAGTTGACATCACAACCGGCTTTATAATATCCTTTTCACCATCAGCTATTCATATTTTAATCCCTGAAGGGGCAGTCATTCATTGACTGCCCCTTTTCTTTTTGAAGTACTTCAAAAGACTTTACTCCCCTCATTCCCATAGAATCAATCACGTAACCACCTCTTTTTGTTTGCGGGTATCCCGCACCGGCTGGCTTACCAGCCGGGAATTTTTTTAAGTCAGATTGCCGCGGTCGGATCGACCTCGCAATGTCAATTTAACAGGGGGAAAAGTAATTATGGCGGATGATGCGGATATGGCACAAGTTAGTACGGAACAGCTTTTAGATGCAAAAATTGCGTCCTGCCGGTCTAGCGCGCAAAGTGGGTCGGGCAGCGTGGAGTGTGTCGACTGTGATGAACCCATCCCTGCCGCCCGAAAAGAAGCGGTGCCGGGATGTGTGAGGTGTATTGATTGCCAGGATGAATTTGAGGAGGAGGGGGGAATCTTATGACGGCCCAGGAACTGACGGCACTCGTTAACCTTCTGGCCCTCTTTAAAAGCTATCCCATGATTCTGGCCATGATCATCTTTTTTGTTCTCCCCTGGGTTGTTGTTTTCTTCTCCTCCCGGAATGGCCTGAAGATGGCTGCAATCCATGATCAGCGCTCAATTGAGATGGTGGCCTCTATAAAGGAAAGCTTCACCAAGGTGGAAAGGGCCAATAAGGAGCGTTTTGAAGAAGTACTTTCCATGTATGAAAAAAATGTCGAGCTCGTCAAGGATTATGAAAAGGTGGCCGGTGATCTGGTTAGCGTTATTCAGCTTAATACCCAGGTATCGACAAAGCTGGCTGAAAGGATTAAGAAAAATGGGACTTGAAAGGGCGGCCATGCTGGGCCGGTTAACAGAGTTGAAGCAAGAGCGGGAAGCGCTTCTTTTACGTATCGAGGGGAATTGTACTGCTGTCAGGCAGGGGCTCAATACGGCGCTAACACCTGTAGATGATCTGGATGTCCCTGTTGTCGGCTCTCAAATGAAGGAACTGGAAGAGGCATTCATGAAGAAGATCAACGTTGATAGCCAGATAAAGCGTCTGGAAAAAGAGCTTGCCTGATGGGTAGTAAAGGCGACAGGCAGGCAAAGGAAGGGCTGGCAAAGGACCTCTATGCCGAGGGGCTTAACCTGGAAGAGATATCGGGACGCCTCGATATTTCCGTTACCTCTCTTTCCAAATGGAAGAAAGAGAGTAAATCACCGGATATGGACCTTGACGACTGGGACCTGGCCAGGCAAACGCACCGGGACTTTGTAGACGGACTAAGGAAGCTCTTCAGGGAGCAAATGGAGTATGTCCAGAAACTTCCGGCAAAGGAGCGGACGCCCTCTGATTTCGACGCCCTTTCAAAGGCGGCATCCATTGTCAGGAAGTATGAAGAGATCAGGAAGGCGGAAAAAGCGGAAAACGAGAGCGGCATTGAGATCGACAGGCCTGCGCTCTTTTTGGAAAACCTGGACTGGCTGGCAAGGACACTTAAAGACCTCGATCCGGAAGGTTTAAAGGTACTGGCAAGAAACTTTGACTGCCTCATTGTGCAGTTTAAAGCTGAGTTTAGCTCTTGAAAAGAGCTTCTACGAAACTTATGCCCTTTGGGTATAAAGCGGAGTTTAGCAGCAACTAAAAAACCATAAGGAGGTAAAAGGAAGATGATTAAAAAAACATTTAGGAGGTACAGGGTATGAAGTTCAGAAAATGGGAAGGAGGCGTTTTTTTGCTGGTAGCGCTGCTTGTCTGTCTGTCCTGGCAGCCTGTCGCGGCCAGGGAGATACAAACAGATCGGGAGGCGGCGGTCAGCTTTTCCGTTGATGACAGCGGCCCCCTTGTCTTTGCCTATACCGGGCCTGTCCTGGCATCGGCCTGCGACAAGGGTGAAGAGGCGAATTGTTCCTCATGTCATGGCGCTGGAATTGTCGAGAGTGGAGAAAGAAGGCTCCTGGTCGGCAGCAGCGGTGATGATCCGGGCGGCTGGCTAGCAAAGGAATATCCCCTTTTTTATAAAGACATTGTTGAATCAGGTGAACCGGCAGGCTCTAAGATGAGAGCTTCGCCTGTTTAATTTGATAAGCAGGTAATTTAAAAGCCCTCTTCCCGAGGGGAGAGGGCTTTTTTTAAAAAACATCTTTACTGTCTTTCCGGAAAGGACCGGGGAGAGATTAAAACTGTTTTTAACAAGCGAAAGAGGCCATGAGAAAAAGACCTAAAATTACAGAGAATAAGTTCGATAAATTTGCATCGGACCTGAAGGAGTGGATCGCCGATTCGGTAAGCCCTTTTGAAAATGATTCCCCTGAAAAGCAGGAAGCCAGGAAAGCGCGGGCCGGTGAGGACCTGCTCTTTTTTTGCAAGACCTACCTGCCTCATTACTTCCCTTCTGCATTTGGTGAGTTTCATGAGGAGTGGGAAGAGGTTACTGAACTGGAAGATGAGGTTTTTCTTCTTGGCGCTCCCAGGGAACATGCAAAATCCACCTTTTTTAGTTTCGCCGTTCCTCTCTGGCATATCTGTTACCAGCGGAAACGCTTTCAACTTCTTATTAGCGATACCAGCGATCAGGCAAAGGGCTTTACTCTACCTGTCCGAATGGAGATTGAAGACAACCCCAGAATAAAAAATGACTTTGGAAATATGCGGGGATCCCGTTGGCAAGAGGGTGATTTTTTCGCCAACCATACACGGCTGCTGGCAAGGGGGCATGGGGATAAGGTAAGGGGGCTTAAATATAAACAATATCGGCCCGATTACGCCTGCGTTGATGACTTTGAAAATGACGAAAACGTAGAGAACCCCAAACAGGTGATAAAGGGGCTAAAGTGGCTTAGAAGGTCAGTTATTGGCTCTATGGGACTAAAATATCTGTTTGTTATGGTGGGAAATCTCTTTCACCCTAAGGCTATTCTTTCTCAGCTTATTGCCGAAAAAGATGAGGACGGTAGTCCTCTCTATCTCTCCAAGGTTTACCAGGCATGGATCGATTACGGCAAAGCTGATCAGCGTCCCTTGTGGCCTGCCAACTGGTCTCCTGAAAGGCTGGAGAAGAAAAAACGGACCATGGGAACCAGGGACTTTAATGCCGAGATGATGAACCTCGTCGGTGATGAGGACTCTCCCTTTCCGGAAAGCTGGTTTAAGTATTTTGAGCGTTCCCATCTTGCCGGTAAGACGCTTCAGGTCGCATCTTTTGATGATCCTTCTGCCAAAAACGGGGAAGCCAATGACTATAAGGCAATTGTAACTGTTGGTCTTGATCGTACCGAAATGAAATTTTACTGCCTCCATGCCTGGATACGCCGGACCAGTCCGTCCGGAATGTTTGAGGCTGCTTACAGGTTAGTTGATGAATATGGCGGGGTGATCGGTATCGAGGAAAACATGCTTCATGATTTTCTTCATGATGCCATTATCAACTATGCCAAAGAAGTGGGCCGTTTTCTTCCCTGGATGCCGGTTATTCACAGCACAAATAAGGAAGCCAGAATTATCGGCACGCTCAGTTATCTGGTGGAGCATGGCAGGCTCTTGTTTGAGCGTGGCCACTCCGATCAAGACCTTCTTATTGAACAGCTCATTTATCTGCTTAATAAAAATATTAACGATGATGGCCCGGACGCCCTGGAAGGAGCCGTCAAGCTTTTACAGGGTAAGGCGGCTCCACAAAAAGTACACACGTCGGGACCGAGAGAAACGGAAGCTATGACAGCGGGGTATTGTTGATGTTTACAAATGTAGGGGCAGACCTGCGTGTCTGCCCTGATAACCACAAAGAGCAGGCAACTGAATGAAGCAAGGCATATACATCAATCCACATGATTTTGTTGAACTGGGTGAGCTTTCTAATAAGAGGGAGCTTTCCTGTGAAATCGCTTCAAGAAGCAAGGCCTGGGACTGGACGGACCTGACGGGCCTTCTTCCCGATCCTGATCCCATCCTTCAGAAAATGGGCCAGGGCGTGGAAGTGCTGGAGTCGCTCACCTCTGACGGCCATCTTTGCGGTGTTATACAGCAAAGAAAGCTTGGCAGCCTTAAGAAAGAATACCGGTGGGAGCCGGGAACGGTTGGTGATGACGAGCCGACAGAGCAGGCCAAAAAGCTCTGTGAGGCATTACGGGAAGATATGAAAGGGATAGACGTTTATAACCTTCTGTCGGCCATGCTCGATACGCCCTATTACGGCATGTCTCCATTTGAGCTGATCTGGGAGCCTGACAGCAGCCGCATAAAGCTGAAGGATGTGAGAGCGCTTCCCTGCCGCTGGTTCGGATTCGATGCAGAGAACGAAATCCGTTTTAAATCTCTGGACCAGCCTGAAGAGGGAGAGGAAATCCCTTACGGCAAGGCGGTTATTGCCCGCCACTTTCCCACTTATGACAACCCTTATGGGCTCCGGCTCCTGTCCCGCTGTTTTTGGCCGGTGGCTTTCAAAAAGGGCGGCATCAAGTTCTGGCTCATGATGACGGAAAAATACGGCATGCCCTTTCTCCTCGGCAAGTACCGGCAGGGAGCAACGGAGGCCGAGCAGCAGGAAATGCTTGACCGGCTCAACGCCATGGTCAAGTCGGCAGTGGCCGTCATTATGGAGGGCGGGTCCATAGAGATGCTCGATGCAAAAGGGAAAGGGGCTTCAGCTGACCTTTATAAAGGTCTCAAGGACGCAATGGATTATGAAATGTCCAAAGTCATCGTCGGGCAAACATTAACTTCACAGACCGGCGAAGACGGCGGCGGATCATACGCCCTGGGAAAGGAGCATGGCGATGTGCTCAATGATTTCAGGATCGGTGACCAGAAGCTTGTCAAGAACAGCATGAACCGGATTGCAGAGATCTATGCCGCAGTCAATGCACCCGGTGTCGAGCCGCCCGAGTTCTTCTGGTTTGAAGAGGAAGACCCTAAAAAGGAATTTGCCGAGCGGGATAAGACTGTTTCTGAAACTGGCGTCAAGTTCACTAAGGAGTATTACGTGCGCCGGTACGGATACAAGGAGGATGAGTTTGAGATTTCAACCACCCCTCAGTCCCCTCCTGATCCAGGAGGGGAAGATAAGAGTGAGTTTGCCGAGCATAAGGGGGGTAAACGGTTTAGCCCTCAGCAGCAGGCCATCGAGGAGCTGGTTGAAAAAGTAACGAAGCTTGCTGCCGGTGCGCTGGAAGGAAATGAAAAACTGCTGATGGATATCGTCCTGAAGGCGGAGAGCTACGAAGAGGCCTTTGCTGCATTGCTGGAGGCTTACCCTCAACTGAAAACTGACGAGCTGGAGGAAGTGGTTTTTCAGTCGGGGTTGAATGCTCATCTTTTTGGCCGGTATACGGTGCAGGAGGAAGGGAAGGAGTGAGGCCGGAATTTAGCCTCTAATGGGTTTTGTTGTGTTTGTGGGGTAATGCCCCGGAAAATAAAAAAAGCCGGATTTATCGGGATTTTAAAAACGGTTTAAACAGGGTTGTATAAGGAGGTTGAATTGAAAAAAGGACTTAATGGCTGGATAGAGGTATTCAGGGCGGGAAAGCATACCGATAGCAAGGGTCGGGTGAGGAATTTTACAGAGACTGACCTCGATCTCATTGCAGGTAAATATGATCCGGCAGGACATGAGGCTCCTGTTGTGATCGGTCACCCCAAATCGAATGGCCCGGCCTATGCCTGGTTGGAGGGATTAAAACGGGCCGGTAACGTGCTGCTGGCCAAATTTAAGGACGTTAATAAAGACTTTAATGAAATGGTCGAGAGCGGGGCTTTTAAAAAGCGATCGATTTCCCTCTACCCGGATTTAACAGTTCGACATGTTGGATTCCTGGGAGCCCAGCCGCCGGCCATTAAAGGTCTTAAGGATATCAGCTTTAACGAAGGTGAGGAGTTTAACGAATATAACTATGAGGAAAAGGAGGAAACAGATATGCCGACAGTAGAGGAATTGCAGGCGCAACTGGATGAGGAAAGAAAGAAACGGGAAGCGGCGGAAAAGAACGCCAATAATTTCAAGGAAAAGGCGGACGGTCTGGAGCTGTCTTTCTCAGAGCAGGAGGAAAAGCGCCGCAAGAAAGATATCTCTGATTTTGTCGAGCAGGGTATCAAGGACGGCAAGATTCTTCCCGCCTGGAAAAAGCAGGGACTCGTTGAATTTTTGGAGGCTCTTGAGGGGACTGAAGGAGAATATGAATTCTCTGAAGGTAAAGACAAGCAGACACCTGCTGCCTGGTTCAAGGGTTTTATCTCTTCATTTTCCGAACATCCGCTTTTTAAGCAGATGGCCAGGCCGGAGGAAGATGACAAAACGGGTGAAGCTGCCGAGTTTGCCGAGTGTGAAAAGGTGGGTGAAGAAATGGCGGCTATGGTTAATCCGCCGTCAGGGGATTAAAACGTAAAACGGGCAACCACAGGGGGATTGCCCCAACAAAAAAATGGAGGATTAAATGACGACCGAATATACAAAGGACAATAAGGCTTATATAGCTGGGAATTATACTCCACTCACTAAAACTATCGGAGCAGGAGCCAATGAAATTAAGGGAACTATTATGGGCAGGCAAACGGTGGATGGCAAACTCTATGCCTATAACTCAGCCAATATTGACGGTACGGAAAATCCCGTTTGTATCCTGGGAGAGGATGCTGCTGCCGCTGCCGCTGATGTTAAAGCTGAAAACTGGTTTGCCGGTGTTTATGTAGAAGCAAACATGACCGGTCTCGATGCGGCGGGGAAACTTGCCCTGGAAGCCAGGGGAATCTATTTCGTTTAATTCTTAACTTATTAATTTTGGAGGTTTAAAAAATGGCAGATACAGTTTTTAATTATCGTACGCTTACAGCGGGGATTAATAAGATGAGGACCGTTAAAACACCGGTGCTCGATAAGGTTTTTGGTCGAAAGAAAAGACAGCTCTCGTCAATGTTTAAGTGGGACATTAAGTCGAATGCCGAAAGAATCCTAAAAAATATCAAGGTCAGTGCTCCTGCCCAGGTGCAGGACAAAACAGGGCGCAAGACCGTTACTTGTGAAGCGCCCAGGTATGCGCCTAAACGCTTCATAGCAACGGGAGATCTGGACGCAATGCGTGCCTATGGTTCTGAAGCCCCTGAACTTATGAAAGAGCGTGTTGCCGAGGAACAGTCTGACATGAAGGAAGATGTCGATCGCACCCGTGAATTCCAGGCTGTTGAGGCAATAAAGGGAACGGTAGTGGATGAAGAAGGTAATGTCATTGTGAGTTATAACTTTAGTGCTGAACAAATGCCTGTGTTGGCAGGAATTGAGCTCTGGACTGATCCGGCTAGTAATCCGGTAAAAAAAATAAGGGGTTGGAAAAAGTGGATTTCACACAGGGTCACTGTCGATAAGTTTATTGCCTTTTGTGGAAGTGGTGCTATGGATGCCCTTATTGATAATCCGAAGGCCCTGGAACTACTCAAATATAATGCAGGGAAGCAGATAGCTGAAGAAGGCCGTATTGCATCCCTCGCGGCAGTTGATATTGAAGAATATTTCGGGACTTATAAGAATGCTGCTGAAGACATAATAGAGATGATTCCTGATGACGCCTTTATTCTTATTGGTCTAAGTGCTAAAGCTGCCGCCGAACTCTTTGCACCTATTGCTGATTCTAAAGCGGCGGGAGGCATTGGAAATGGCAAGCCAGGGCAGGTTTTTGCATCAAAGGCCTGGGATGAGGAAGATCCTGATGGTAAGTGGATCAAAGCGGAAAGTCGTCCACTGCCGGTACTATTTATGCCTGAGTGCGTCGTCTACGCCAGGGTAATTTAACAAAAACCTCTTTTGTCCCCCTTTAGTAAAGGGGGATTGAGGGGGATTTAAAGGAGGTAATAATTTATGTCTGAAGAAAAAATCTATTACGGCAAGGTCAAGACCGGCATGATCGACCTGGGACCGAAGGAGGAAGACAAATATCTCCCTGGTTCTATGGTGCCGCTCAGTAAAAAGGACTATGACCGGCTGCTTAAGAAGGGAGTCATTTCTCCCGGTAAAGCGCCTGAAGAGAAATCCGATGCAGGAGATATGACGGGAAAGGCAAAGGCCCTTCTCGATGCTTCCACTGTTGAGGGTGGCCCTGAACTTTCTCCGGAAATCAGAGCTTCCCTGGAAGCGGTTGTGGCCGGTGAGGTGATAGGTTCGGGTAAGCCTAAAGTGGAAACACTGGAGGCGATCCTGAAGCGGGAGATGGACGCTAAAGAACGTGATGCTATCTGGAAAGACGTGGAGAAGCTTTTAAGTGAAGGTTAAACCTGAACCGTTGACGAATAAAGAGGCCGTCGCTTTCTGGGGAGATAAGATCCTTCTCTCCCCAGGCGACTATGCCTCACTTACGGATGAGGCGAAACTCCATGCCTTTTCCGTTTCCGGTATTGCCAGAGGTTCGGAGTTGACAACGGTCTATGAATCGCTGCAAAAGGCCCTGAATGACGGCATTACTTATGACCAGTTCAAAAAGTCTGCAGCCGAAGTTTTTGAGAAAAGAGGCTGGACGGGAAAGCGTGCATGGAGGGTAGATAATATCTTTCGAACCAACGTCCAGCAGGCCTACAGCATAGGCCGTTATAAGCAGATGAAGGCTGTTACCGATTTGCGGCCTTACTGGATGTATGACGCTGTTAACGACAGTGGAACGAGGCCGACACATAGGGCATTAAACGGCAAGGTCTATCCGGCTGATCATCCCTTCTGGGATACCTGGTATCCGTTAAACGGATTCAGGTGCCGTTGCGGTGCGACAACATTGTCTGAAAGACAGCTTAAAAAGAAAGGTCTCAAGGTAGAGACAAAAGATTTAACGGGAATGCTCATCGAACCTGAATTGCCGAATGGGACAAAACTTCCGGCCAGGCTTTTAATGCCTGATCCCGGTTTTTCCTACCATCCGGGAAAGCAGGTTTATGGCGGGCTCGTTGAAAATGAAAAGCCGGGTGTTTGGAGATCTCTTCCCGGCATAAAAAAACCTGCCCATTACAGGCGACGGGATTTAAAGAACGTCCGCCCGGCAGATATCGATGATATTAGTGCAACGCAACTCCTTAAGAAGGGGGAAGGTGATGCTTTTTACAAGAGTGAATTTATCAAGCGCTACGGTGAAGAGAAGGTCTTAACGGATGCTAACCGTGATCCGGTTATTTTATCGCTCAGATCATTCCTGGTTGATAAAACGCCGGGAGCAAAAGAGGTATGGAAGTTCGGCAAATCGGGACACGGGGAAAGCATACCCCTGCTGGCTGAAATGATCGAAAAGCCCTATGAAATATGGCTGACGCCCCAGGTGAATGAAGACGGCAGGATCAGGTTGAGCAAGCGCTATGTTTCGCTATGGAAAAGCCCTGACAAGAAGAAAGTGGGCGGCTTGATGGTCTTTGAAGTGGATGGCGGCGTATTCAGGGGCGTAACGGCCTTTATCCCTTTAAAGAAAGGTGAGCCTGATTTGAAATATGCGGAAAGGGTAAGGGAAGGTTTATTGCTGTGGGGTAAAGGGCGTTGACCGGCCTGACGCACAAACCGGCAGCTTGCAGCTGTTCAGGCCGGGGTGGTCCCCCTACACTGCAAGTTCCCTCAATAAAACAAGTATAACCTCCCTTTAATGAGAGGTCAAGAGGAGTAAATCAATGCTTTACTGTGACGCAGGCGACATGACGGACCACGTGCTGCAAGCCTATATTGACAAGGCGAATGAATTGAATGCGGGCGCTGACAACAGGGCCATTAGTTCCGTCTCCGGAGAGATCGATGACGCCTTACGGCCCTGGTATGAATTGCCGCTTTCAACAGTCCCTGAAACACTGAAAGTGCTTTGCGCGGTTCTTTCCGCCTGGCGGGTGATAGCGCCAATCGCTTCCCTCATGAATGAGCAGGAATTTAAACACATAAAGGAAGCGGAACGGGTGCAGAGGGAAAAGCTAAAAAGCATCGCCAAAGGCCTCGATGTGGGCCTTACGAAAACAGGGGCAGTCAGTACCGATAAATCATCATTTCAAACGATTTCTCCGGAGAGGACCTTTGATGATGATTTGCTGGATAAATATTAGCGCCTTAGAAATAAAATTCTACATCTTTTAGCAGAATTTTATTTCGTGAAGGCGCTTATACCCGAAGGGTATTACAGAAGGGCAACCCCCCCTGGTTGCCCATAAATTGCGACAGACAGGATGGAGATTTTAAAATGGCCGGATCATCGATGAAAATGGATTTGAGCGAATTTAATAAAATGACGGGATCTGTCTTTAAAGGCCTGAAGGAAACGCATAAACTCACCGCTGCCATAGGTGAGATGGGCGTTTCTTCCATCCGCCGGCGCTTTAAAGATGAGGAAGGCCCTGACGGTGAGGCCTGGGAAAAATCGGGCAGAGCGGAAGATGAAGGGGGCCAGACGCTTACCAAAACGGCAAAGCTGAAGAATTCCCATACGTATGAGGCGACGGCAACAGAGGTGGCCATAGGAACAAATGACGAACGTGCGGCCATTCATCATTTCGGCGGGGAGATTACACCCAAGAAAGGAAAATTCCTGGTCTTTCCGGGAAGGGACGGAAAGCCGGTCTTTGTTGAAAAGGTAGTTATGCCTGCAAGGCCCGCTGTAGGTTTTAGCGATGATGATCTGGAGGAGATAAAAGACATGACGGCTAATTATCAGAAAAAGATCTTTGGTGGTAAATGAGAGCGCTTGCCAAATCGATAGTTGAAACGGCTGCGAGTGCGGCAGGTATGCCGGTAGCAAATGTCATGGAAAAGCCTGATAAAGCCAGCGCCCTTCATCCTCTGCCCAGGCTTGAATTTGAAACGCCGGATCAGGACGTTAAGCGTAATAAACGGCTCTTTTGCAAACTTCCCGCGGCTGATCCCGATTATGTCGTTCACCGCTATATTACCCATGACATTACCGTCAAGGCGCGGGTCGAGATTATCGGAGATAGCGCTGATTACGTGGAAAGCTTTTTTGTGGCATTTATGCAGGCCCTGCCGGGCAAGACCGTTGATGCCGGGAATAACCTGGTAACGGTCAGGCCCGAGCGCGCCGCTACGGGCGGTTATGAATACAGGGCAATTGACGCCTTTCCGAAAGGCGCATACCGGTTTGGATAACAGTTAAAGGGGGGCTTTATGAAGATGTAGAAGTCCCTTATGTAAAGAGTATTAACCTGGTTGACGGTATTAACTATAAATAAGGAGGAAAACTATGGCAAAGGGAAAAGATGAGAAGGGAAAGTCGGTGCAGAAGCCCGTTAAAAAGCCGGTTAAAGAGCCTTTGAAGGCCGTTGAAGATCTGGCGGCGGAAAAGAGTTTGCAAAGATGGGAACTTGCTGCCCTTCGGCATGCAACTGGCTGGCTGGAAGGAAAGCAGGTAAAAGCATCGGAGTTTGATGATGCCCTTGAAAGGTTTAGGTGCCGCCGTCAGGGATCGGGAAAGTTATAAAAACCTCCCCCTTTGAAAAAGGGGGATTGAGGGGGATTTTCTGAGTATATGCCAAATCCCCCCTGGCCCCCTTTACTAAAGTGGGGGATTAAGAATTGTAAATAAAGGATTTAAGGAGGTAAGAAATGGGAGACGTTTTTGAATATTTGGTTGACGGCACTTCCGGACTTGCGCCGGGAGGCGTCGAGGGAGCCGCCATCGTTTGCGGTGTTTGCTCACTGGGAGATGTGGGCAAGGGATATCTGCTCGGTAAATCATCGGACCTTGAGGGTATCCTCGGGGTTGGCCCGCTTGTTGACAGGGTAATGGATGTTTTTGCCGCAGGCGGTCAGAATCCCGTTGTTATTGCCGTTCCCGTAGCGGGTCAGGATGGCGGTTATATTACCGCCCTGGAGCATACCGGCACAGGTCCTGAAGCTTCGCTTTCCGGTGTGCCTGCCGGTAATGCCGATGTTGTTGTCGAGATTGTCCTTGGCGGAGCCCTGGGTGTAGCTACCTACAAGCTCAGTGAAGACGGCGGGCAGAATTTCAGTGCTGATACAGCGACGCCTGCCGATGGCCAGATTGCCGTTGGAGCGACGGGCGTAACGATTACCCTGGGCGGCGGTTCGGACCAGGTAGCGGCTGATCAATTCACCTTTAATGTGCGGACGGCCATCGGTCCTGTTACAAAGACAGGCACCGGGCCGGATGTTACAGCGGCAGGAACGGTGAAGGCGGCGGCGAGCGTTCTCTTGCAGATCGTCAAGGGCGGCGCAAGGAATGTGGGAACATATAAACTCAGTGAAGACGGAGGAGACAGCTACGGCGCTGAAAAGACGATCCCTGTTGACGGGCTTGTTTTAATCGGCAGTACGGGCGTCACTATTACCGTTCCCGACGCCGTCGATATGGTTGCCGGTGATACTTATGACTTTACGCTCAATGCGCCTGTGCCTTCCATTACAGATGTGATGACGGCCCTTGAGACGCCGCTTAGCCTCTATGACGTGGAATTTATCTATGTGGTCGGGCCGTCTGATTCTGTCGACTGGGCGGCCATGGGCGTTAAGGCTGATGAACTCTGGAACCTTCACAGACCGACCTTCTTTATCTGTGAAAGCCGGTTGCCCTGGGACGGTGAAACCATCGACGAATGGACGGCGGCAATGGTGGCTGAAAAAGCAAGCTACTCTCATCGCTTTGTCAGTGTTTGCGCCGCTTATGGAGAAGTGACGGACAGGACCGGCAAAAGGATTACAAGGAACTGGGCCGGTCTTCTGGCCGGGAGATTGCTCTCTATCCCTGTTATGCGGGCCATTGGCAGGGTAAGGGATGCCGGAATTTCCCAGGGGGCTTTACCGGATAGCTTTAGTTCGGCACATCAGCAGACGCTGGAGGGGGCCGGGTATGTAACGGCCAAGCATTATGCCGGGCTAAGTTCGGTCTACTGGGGTGATGCAAAGACGCTGGCTGATGTGACTTCCGATTATCAATATATCGAAGTCTTAAGGACCGTATTCAAGGGAGTCAGGAAGGCCCGAATTGCAGCGCTGGGTTCCATGTATGACGAGGCCGGTGATCCCCTGTCCGAGGGCGGTGCAAGCGGGCTCAACTTCCTGAAGGCAAAAATAGAGAATGGCCTGAATACGATGGTTGCCGCCGTGCCGCAGGAGATGGCGGCTCATGTCGTCATCATTCCTGACGGACAGGATATTGTCAATAACGGGGTGGCTGTGGAGATGGATTTTATCGGTATCCCCATTATCAGGAACATCAAGCTCTTTGCCAGCTATAAATATGCCGGATCGGGTTTTGATCCGAGATTGAAATAAGGAGGTTTTAAATGAGTATTAACGGAAATTTATACGACTGGGAATCGGTGGAGATCGTTCTTCCATCCGGTGTGGCCATCGGTGTCGAGGAAATCAGCTATACCGATGAGCAAGGCATCGAGGGGAGATATGGAAAAGGCTCTACAGCACGAGGCTATGGCAGAAAAAACTATAAGGCATCAGGGAGCATGACGCTCGATAAAGACGAAGCGGCCAGGCTTCGCTTGTTGCTGGGAGGTTCCGTTTATAAGGCCGTTCCTTTCCCTATTATTGTCAGCTATAGCAATGATGATCAGCCGACCATGGCGGATGTTTTGCCCGATGTAAAGATAACCAAGTCCGATACGGGGGCAAAGCAGGATGAAGCCAATGTGGGGAAAGAAAAGTTTGATTTCGAGATCCTATCCCCTATCAAGTGGAACGGTATAGACGCCGTTTAATAACTTTTAACTGAGAGGTTCGATTATGAAAAAGGATGGACGGCAGGAAGGGACTGAAGTGCAATATAAGGAATTTAAGTCGGAGTTTACGGATTTTAGCGATGAGGAAGTTACTTTTTCCTTCCGTTTCCGTAAGCCCAGACCGGCAGAACTGGACCGGTCTAATAAGGAGTCACAAAAGAACCCTGCAAGGGCCTTTAAAAATCTCTGTCTTACGCTTATCGATCCTGAGCAAAAGGATAATTTTAATGAGGCCGTTAAAGAGTATCCCGGTTTGTCCATGAGTTTTGCCAACGAGATTTATGAGCGCATGGGTTTCGGCAGCCTGGGAAAGTAATTGCCCGCCATAAGGAGGAACTGTCTGAAATCGGGCAGTACTCCTCCCTCATCAGTTGCTGGCTCAAGGAATCGCCTGATGATGATATGGACGGGTTTACGGAACAGGCGGCAAAGGCACTGTGGTTGGAAGAGCGTTTTTTTAAAAGCCTGGCAAAGATAATGTCAGGGTTAATTGGTGGAGTGTGATGAATGGTGTAGCGTTTAAAGTTGCGTCGATTATGTCACTGGTCGACAAGATCAGCGGTCCCTTAAGATTTATCAAGGGGCGCATGGGTGACGTTGAAAATAAGACGCGCTCTGTAACGGCGTCGCTTGCCAATTTTACCCTGAAAATGGCGAAGGCGGCGGCTGTTGGCGGTGCTTTTCTTGCCGTGCTGGGCGGTGTGGCGCTGACAACCATCCCCACGGGCCGGGCGCTGGGTGAACTGGCCTCTGTCGGTATTACCGATATGCAGGCCCTGGAGTCCGCCGCCTCCGATTTCTCCAATCAATTTGCCGGTACGTCAAAGGTTGATTTTCTCTCTGCCTCTTATGACATCAAGAGCGGGATCGCGTCGCTCTCTGACGAAGGGGTGGCCGGGTTTACCAAGCTTGCGGCAATGACGGGCAAGGCGACAAAGTCAACGGTCAACGAGATGACCAGTCTCTTTGCTACCGGTTACGGGATCTATAAGGAGCAATACGCCAGGCTGAATGACTTCCAGTTCGGGGAACTCTTCAGCGCCGGGATTGCCGCCAGTGTCCAGCAATTTAAAACGACGGGCTCAGGGATGTCGCAGGCCATATCAACATTAGGAGCGACGGCAACGAAGGCCACCGTGCCGCTACAGGAACAACTGGCGGTTATGGGAATGCTTCAGGCCACTATGACCGGCTCTGAAGCGGGCACCAAGTACAAGGCCTTTATTATGTCGACGGCCAAAGCCGGTGATCAGTTGGGGCTGAACTTCCTCGATGCAAACAAGCAGGTTAAATCCCTGCCTGCCGTTCTCGATGTTTTAAAATCGAAATTCGGCGAGACGCTGGACGCCGCTGAAAAAGTCGATATCCAGAAGGCCTTCGGCAGGGAAGAAGCGGTGGCCGTCATCGATCTGCTCTACAGCAAGACGGGTGCGCTGAGAGACAACATCAACTCCCTTGGCGGAGCGCTGCAAAAGGGAAAAGGCTTTACCCTGGCCATGGCGCAAACCATGAATAAGGACCTTGGCGCTACTATCGACACGGGACGCCAGAGAGTTCGTAACCTGGTCGAGATGATCGGCAGTATGTTTGCACCGACGCTTAATAAAATCATAGGCGTAATCAGCGGTGTTCTCATGTTGATTATGGGATGGATAGGCAGAAATAAGGAATTGGTAAAAACAGTCCTTTCCGTCGCCGCCGGAATCGCTGCCGCCGTCGTCGGTGTGACGGCCCTTTCAGCAGCCGGAGCGGGTTTGGGTTTTGTTATGACCTGGCTGGCGGGAACTGTGGCAATGATCAGCTGGCCCCTCTGGGCCGTTATGGGCGCTGCGACTCTTCTTTATATTGCCTGGCGCCGTAACTTTGGCGGCATGGCCGACAGCATTGCCGGTTTCTACAAAAAGGCCTCACTTGTGGTCAGGGGCGTTATCGCGCTCTTTAGAACCTTAGTCAATGGCCACGGCACTATCAGCGGACAGCTGGCTGAAGATATCCAGGCTGCGGGCCTGGTGGGACTGGTAACGACGGTGGGCCGTGTTGTTTACCGGGTGCAGCAGTTCCTCGGTGGATTATGGGAGAGTTTTGTCTTTACAGCGTCGGGGATCGACCATATTTTCATGCCTGTTGTTGATTCTCTTATATCGGCCCTTGATCCTTTCTACGCTATTTTAACAAGCCTGACGGGTGGGCTCATTGGGGCGTCGGCAGCAACAAAGAGCAGCAGCTGGCGCACATTCGGAGAGGTACTCGGTATGGTTGCCGGATCAGGGCTGAGACTGATTGCCTGGGGAATACGGATCATGCTCTACCCGCTCCAGGGACTCCTCTGGCTGGTCGGTTCCGGAGCGCGGTTGTTTGTCGGACTGGGCGAGGCGCTGGGAACGGTGACAGCCATAATATGGGGAACTGTGGAACCTGCTTTTAACGTTTTGTGGACCATAGCAAAAGGCCTTCTCGGCGCTGTCGGGAAAATTGCGACGGCCCTGCCTGACGCCTTTATGAAAGTAAAGGAAGCCGTTAGCGGGATCAACCTTTATGAGTCGGGAGCCAGGTTAATGAGTACCTTTTCCGAAGGGATTAAGGCAAAACTGTCGGGGCCTGTGGACGCCGTGAAAGGGGTTTTGGCAAAGGTCAGGAATTACCTGCCTTTTTCCGATGCTAAAGTCGGCCCCCTTTCTCAGCTTACGGCCTCGGGTATGGCCGTCATGGATACGCTTGCTGCCGGTATGGTGAAAAATCAGAATACCATCAGGAATGCCGCCGCTGCCGGTATGGCCGGGATTGCGCTTTCCGTGGCTGTGCCTGATCTTGCCCCGGCATCGGATATTCCCGGTGCCGGTTCTGATAGGTCACCTGATGTCAGTAAAGAAGTTGTCCGGGAGAAGGATGGCGGCAAAAAGATCATTATTGAAAATATGCATATTAGCCTGCCCTCTGTCAGTGACGGGGAAGGGTTTGTGAGAGATTTAAAGAAACTTGTGGAGGGATTTGATGCCTGAAATAAGCTTTGATGATGGGATAGTAAAGCTTTCCGGCATTGAATTGCCGGGTATTTTGAAACGGCTTTCTATCCGGGGAAGAGTACAGTTTGACATGGCCGAGGCAGATGGAGCAAGCGGCAAGATAAAGAAGTTTATGGGCTGGGATGACAGTGACATTTCCCTGACTATCGAGCTGCTTACCGATGAGGAGTCGGACTGTTATGACAAGCTGCTACAGATAAATGGGCTCTTTAAATTAACTGATAATAACACGGCGAATCCTGTTCTTTATACGGTAACTAACCGACACTGTCTGGCACGTGAAATTAATACGGTTTATTTTGCGGGACTCAATTCCGATGAAAGCGACAGTGATGATGTGATTGTCTGTATGCTGAACTTTATTGAAGATGATCCGCCTGTTGTTCCTTTGGAAAAGCAGGTGATTGCTGCACCGGATTCAACACCGGTTGTCTCTCCCTCGGGAGATATTAAGGCTTCTGAAACTGTACTGGAATTAGATGTGGATTAATGAAGATCTTAATCAACATAGGTGACTATAGCTTTCACCGCTGCCCGAGACTCAAAATAAGCGGGAAGCGAGGGGAGCCTTTGAATAATGCAGAGATTACATTACCTGATCCTGCCGGTGAACTGTATCAAAGTATGAAGGAAGATGACGTTGCCTACCTTGAATATGGTTATCGAAGTGAGGCGGCGGGAAGCTGGACAGGTACGGTGAAAGATATAAAACAGGTTAGCAGGGGGCAGATCTGTGTAAAGGCAATCGGTCCGGAGAGGGTATTGAGTGAAACAATAATTAACCAGGCCTGGAAAGATGACAGTCCTGAAGCAATCGTAAAATATGCCATTAATCGAACAGGCCTTGACTTGGGAACGATTGAAAAGCCCGGTCCTGTCTTTCCTCATTTTGTGGCCTCGTCTATTCCCGTGTGGCAAGTAGCCAGTCAATGCAAAGAGACCTGTGAAAAAGGGTTCGGTAAAGACCTCACTAAATGGGCGCTTTGGTTGGGCGTTGATGGTGTCAACTGGGGGGATTTTGATGAGCCGGGAAGCGAACCGGTTTTTAAAACTGGAGCGAATATTATTGAGCATTTGCCGGGGCTCTATATGAATGAGCTGAACTTTCTGGAGACTTTCCTGCTGCCGGGATTTTCTCACTCCATGGTTTTTTCACTTAAGGATACCAGGCGCGGCATTGACGGCAGCTTCAGGGCTGAGACGGTGGAGCATATCATCCTGCCGGATAAGGCACGCACATTTATAGGATACGGGAATGAGTAAAGAGGAACTTAAAAGACTGTTAAAGCGCGTGGTGGAACTGGCTATGCCCGATCTAAGGAGTTATTACCGGGTAGTGAAAAAGGCCCGTGTCGAGAAAACCTATGCCAGTGATGGACAGTACTATGCCGATGTTCAGCCGCTTAGAAATGATAATTCCGTCGATGAAAAAGAGCCCGTTATAAAGATGGTGGAAATACCGGTCATATGGGGAGGCCCTGACAGGGGCGTCATTTGTCCACCTGCCGCAGGGGTTTATTGTGACCTGGAATATTACGACGGGGACCCCAACTACCCGAGAATCTCAAATTTCAGGTGGCTTAATCAGGGAGCCCCGGCCTGCGGTATTGGAGAATTTATTATCCAGCAGGGAGCAGGGGTATTTGTCAAGATCGATGCAGCTGCAAATGTGACTGTTAAAACGACGGGGGATATAACGCTGGACAGGGGCGCGCAAAAGATTGTCCTCGATGATTCCGGAATCAGTATCGATGGAGGGAGCGGGCTCCTGGACGGCGTAATAACAGGCAAATGTTTGTGTAAACTTGACGGCTTGCCTATTTCAGATAAGTCGGCAGACGTGAAAGCGAGTAAATAACGATGGCGCTGAATAAAGCGGTTCTGGAGGCTGCAATAATAACGGAAATCCAGGCACAAGGTTTTGATACGGCTAATGAGCATTCCAAATTTCCCCAACTGGCGAAGGCTATAGCCAATGCCGTGGTGGATCATTTTACGGCCAATGCAGTCGTTACTACAACTTCAGGCGCTCCTGATGAGGAGCATACAGGGGTAATATCATGAATGATAATGATCTCAACGATCTATATGGGCAGGACATAAAAATCGATTTTTCCACCATGCAGGCGGTTATTGCCGCTAATGGTGAAGCGGTTTTGACGGAAGGGACTGAGACGCCCATACAAAATATCTTGCTCAGACTCTCCACGCCGCTGGGCTCCCTTTTTTATGATACGGGCTATGGCAGTGAAGTCTATAAATGGGTGCAGGAAGAAAACACAAAGGCAAACCGCAACGGTCTGGCGGCTGAGATCAAGCGCCGGATTGCCCTGGAGCCGACTGTTGTTTTTGGGTCGGTATCGGCAAGGGTAATTAGCTGGGATGAATCGGGTGTTACTGTTGACGCCGGGTTCCGGCTCATTGCGGAGGACCATCCCTTTAACCTGGTTATTAATATTAATGATGATGGAAAAATAGAAGGGGTGATGAACGATGTCAATACCGATTAGTAAAACGCTCGACCAGGTCAGGCAAGACCTCTTCGACAAGATATCCTCTGTGCAACAAGAAGGCTGGTTGCCGTCAAAGCTGAACCTGAATAAGGGTATAGTACGTGGCATGATAGAGCTGTGGGCATGGGGGCTTTTTCAACTCTATGCCTTTCTGGCCACACTGCTGAAACAGGCATTTCCCTCAACGGCCACCGGTCCCTGGCTTGTACTGCATTGTGATGGGGTAGGCGTAAAAAAACTGCTTAAGACAAAGGCAAAAGGAAACGTTAGATTTTACCGGACCGGCTCGACGGGCAATGTCAATATCGATGCCGGGTCGGTTGTAAAAACGCCAGTCGATGCGCTCGGTAAAGTTTACCGCTTTGTTACCCTCGCCGATGCCGTGCTCCTCGATGGAACGACGGAGATCTATGTCGAAGTGGAAGCTGAGGAATATGGCTCCGGCAGTAACGTGACCGTTAACCAGATTACGGAGATTGTCACCTCCCTGCCCGGCGTCGACGGCGTTGATAATGCTGCTGACTGGCTGACTTCCGAGGGGGCCGATGCCGAGGAAGATGAGCCGCTGAGAGAGCGTTATTACCTTTCATGGAAAGACATTAACGGATCGACAAAATACGCCTATGAATCATGGGGGCGGTCAGTAACGGGTGTGGCTTCAGTAACTATTGTTGACCAGCATCCCAGGGGACAGGGGACGGTCGACGTTGTTATTGTGGGAACTGCCGGTGCACCTACGCCCACACTTATTGCCGCTGTTCAGGCTGTTATTGATAATAATAAACCGATTAATGATGACGCTCTCGTAATCGGACCGACTGAGATTCCCCTGGATATTACTGTTGAACTGGAGCTTGTGTCCGGTGATGAAAGCACCATTATTTCAGAAGTCGATGGCCGGATCAGGATGCTCTTTGATTACAGCAGCATGGGGAACGAAATAACACCCCTCGATATCGGTGATGATCTGCCGCTTGATCGTATTACCGTCTGCGGCATGATCGACGGCGTCAAGAAGGTTAATATTACAGCGCCGGTAGCTGATACGTCAATTGCGGCCAATGAGGTCGCAACACTTAATAGCCTGACTGTTACGGCTGTATGGGCAACGGAGGAGTAATCATGTTTTGGGATTATTTTAAAAAGAAACTTCGCTTTTTGCTTGTATGGTTTTCAGGGCCGCTGGCACAGATGGCAAAGGGCGGCGCTCAGGTTCTCGATGATACCGCCGAGGATATGAGGTGGCTGAGAGACCAGTTTTTCTCGTCAAAGGCGGATGCTGCCTATCTGGCAGAATTTGCCAGAAGCCGGGGGCTGTATCGATGGCAAAACGAGAGTGACACTTCATGGTTAAGCCGGGTGGTTTACGCTTACCTTTATTGGAAGGCGGGCGGCACAACGCCGGGCATGATAGATGTGCTGGAAAAGATCGGAGTTCCCGGCGCTGCCATTGAAAATATAGGCCTTACCGATCAGGCACGATGGGCAGAGTTCAGGGTGTACGGTGATACCTATGACGGTAATCCTTATGCTGAATATATTATCAGGGTAATTAATGAGATTAAACCGGCCAGGTCGAAATTATCTGAATTAATCCTGTCAAGCAATCCTGTGGTGGGAACGCTGGGTTTAGGTTGTGTCGTATCAACACATATTGAATGTTAATTTAAAGGAGATTTAAATGAGTGACGGAATATGGACTGATGAGGGGATCGCGCTTATCGATGCTGCCTTTGGAGCGGCTGAGACGGTAAACCTTAATGAATTTATTATGTCGGGATCTGTGCTGATTGGCGGGCTGGCCGCTTTCAACCTGGACCCGCTGATGACGCATGCCACCTTTCCGGCAGAGCAATACCGGGCGGCGGTGCATAATTCATTCATCGATGTTGACGGTTATCTTGTCGTTGAATGCTGGATCGAGGGAAATATACCGGACGCTTTTTTCTCAAACGGCATCGGGATTGTTCATGATGACGGAGTGGGAACGAAAACTTTAATGGCCATTGCCCAGGTTCCTGTTCAGGAAAGGTTTTTAACGGTCTTTCAGAAGTTCCTGGTCAAATTGCCGGTGACCGGGAATATCGGGGTTACTATCGATGTTACCTTCAGGGCTGAAGATGCGGTAACACATGCCGAACTGTTGGCGGCTGATGTTGATAGGGTTGACGGGATTCATGCCTCGGCAACGCCGGAGGCGAATAAGCTGCTGGCGCTTGATGGTGGGGCTAAAATACCAACGGCAGCGATACCTGCACTGGCTATAGGGGAAATATTTCCTGTTAATTCCGAAGCTGAAATGCTGGCATTAACAGCGCAAACCGGGGACGTGGCTAAAAGGATGGACTTGGGGAGATCGTTTATGTTGCAGGTCGAACCTGCCACCGTTCCTGGAAACTGGCTGGTAATGACCGATGATTATACACCGGCGAGTCATTTAGGTGATACTGGTAATCCCCACGGTGTTACGGCAGCGCAGGCCGGGGCGGCACCATCGAGCCATGTTGGATCAGGGGACTCAGCGCATGCGCTGGCCACTGAAACAGCGCACGGGTTTATGGATAAAGCAGATAAAAAAAAATGTAATTCTATTAATAAAACTTATGGGTCAGCTTTTTCTTTAGCGGCAGGTGATGAGCTCGGATTTTCTGCCACTTACCCACATTGCTTTGGAACTATAATGTTATCTGTGCAAGGAAGTGTGAATTCAAATGTTAGTGTTTGCGCCACTTACAAAGATACTTTTGGACGATTCTGGGCTATGACTCAAGGGAGAGGAACAATGCCGAGTTGGCCTCCCGATCCGGTGGCAAATGAGAATATAAAGGTAAGAGTAAGGAACAATCACTCTTCAGCCCAAGATGTGTCTTATAGAGCTGTTTCTTTGTCAGACTAGTAATGGTGAAATAAATGAAAAACATGACTGTATATAAATACCTCCCCGTCACCATTGAATACACAGACGACCTCCCTGAGCAGCATACCGGATATGCCGAGGGATTTAGAGTCAAAATCCGTCCCTCTCACCGTAATGACAGGGGTCTCCTGGAGCATGAGATTATCCATGTCAAACAGTGGTATCGGACATTCGGGCTGTATTCTCTCCTTAATAAATATAGTAGAAAATATAGGCTTAAATATGAACTGGAAGCGTATAGAGAACAGCTCAAGCATTATCCTGATGCAAACTATGCGCGTCTTGTTGATCGTTTTGCAGGGTTTATTGCTGACAAGTATGAGCTGGGAATTTCGAAGGAAGAGGCAAAGGATTTATTATGCAGGAAATAATTCACAGACGCGATTGGGATCGCAAGGAGTATTACCGGGACTTGCTACAAAAACAGACCTTTTAAGTATGTAATAAAGACGGACAGCAATCCAGGGAATGGCCTCCCTGAAAACCAGGTGTGCAGCACACACCAGACGGGATAACCCGCTGCCGTCCGCCACCCACGTAGGCGGAAGAAAGCATAGCAGGGCTATCCTTTAAAATCAACTATGACATAAGGAGGTCACGGCTATGTCAAAACCTGTTATTCCATGGATCGGCGGAAAACGCCGACTTGCAAAGAGAATTCTTCCCCTTTTTCCTGATCATGAATGTTATGTAGAACCCTTTTGTGGGGCTGCGGCATTGTTTTTCATGAAAAAACCGGCACAGTCGGAAGTGTTGAATGATATTAACCTGGAACTGGCCAGTTTTTACAGGGTATTAAAACACCATTTAGATGAGTTTATAAAACAGTTTAAATGGACCCTGGTTCACAGGGAAATCTTTAAATGGCTCCAGGACACCCCGCCGGAAACACTCACCGATATCCAACGTGCAGCCCGGTTTTATTATCTCCAGAAACTCGCATTTGGCGGTAAGGTAGATAGCCAGACCTATGGCACCGCAACAACTAGTAAACCACGTCTCAATCTTCTCCGTATTGAAGAGGACCTTAGCCAGGCATGGCTGAGGCTGGCCAGAGTTCATATAGAAAGTATGGACTGGAAGAAGTGTATTTCTAAATATGACCGCAAGCACACTCTTGCATATTTAGACCCTCCTTATTACGGCACAGAAGGATATGGCGTCGCCTTCAATCTTGAGGAATATAGCATAATGGCAGATATGGCCAGATCGATTAAAGGAAAGATGATCATCAGCGTAAACGATATCCCGGAAATGAGAAGAGCCTTTAAAGGGTTGAGTATGGATACGGTGAAAATTAAGTATACAGTCGGAGGCAATGATAAGGCAGTGAACAGGAGGGAACTGATTATCAAGAGCTGGTAATCAGATTAAAATCATGTTAAAAAATGCATTGTTGGTTCCAAAGGGCGTGTAAATTGGTTCCAAACCGCGCGGCTTGCTACACTTTTAACTCTAACCCCGCCCAAAAGACGGGGATTTCAAAGATTAATTAAAAGATTAAACCTACCCCCTTTTAATCTTTTCTATCCTCGGTGACGGTTTTCCGATGAGATAGCCCTGGGCATAATCGACGTCATAAGCTCTCAGAAGCTCCAGTGTTTCTTCCTTTTCGACAAATTCGGCGACTGTTTTAACGCCCATACCTTTGGCCACATCAGTGATGGATTTAACCACGATCTGGTCATTTTTGTTTTTATGGAGGTTTCTGATAAAGGACCCGTCAATTTTTATATAGTCTACGTTCATTTCTCTCAGGTAGACAAAGGAGGTAAATCCTACGCCAAAGTCATCGAGTGAGAACCTGCATCCCAGTTTTTTCAGGTCATTAATAAATTTTACAGCGCGGTTCAGGTCTCTTACGGCAGCTGTTTCAGTTATTTCAAAAACAAGGTGGCTCGGATCGGCTCCCTTGGCTTCAATGGTTTCCTTCAGGAAGTTAAAGATCATTTCATTGCCCAGGTCTTTGCCGGAAAGGTTGACGCTAAGAGTGATTTTCATTCCCTTTGCAAATAACCTGGATTGGAGTTTGATGGCCTTTTCAGTGACCATCCTGTCTATCCGGCCGATGAGCCCCACTTCTTCAGCTACGTTTATGAATGCGCCGGGAAGCAGTATTTTACCCCCTTCGTCACGCATTCTGACGAGCACTTCATAGTGATGGACTTCGTCCTGTTTCAGGTTAAGAATGGGCTGGAACCAGAGTTCAAAACGGTCTTCCGACAGGGCCTTTTCCACTTTTCTTTTCCAGTCGACCCTGGTGTGAATTTCTTCAAGATATTTATCGTCACTGCTGTAGAGGTGACATTTGTTGTATCCCAGTTCCCTTGCCCTGTAAAGGGCCGCATCACCTTTTGAAAAAAGCTGCTTCATATCTTCACCATGGTCGGGAAAAAGGACGATGCCGATACTTGCCGTTGTGGAAAACTGCATTTCTCCGATACGAAATTCACCGATGCTTCCTCTAATCAGTTCTGCTGCTTCAAGGCCCTCTTTTTCGCCGCGCATGGGAAGGAAAATGACAAACTCATCACCCCCTGCGCGGCAGATGAAACTGCTCTGACTGACTTTATGCATTTCATCGAGGTCGAGGAGCAGCTTGTTAAGAAGGTTTGCTGTGCGCCTTAAGTAATCATCACCGGTAACATGGCCGAAATTATCGTTAATGTATTTAAACTCGTCAATATCAACCATGAGAAGTGTTCCCTTGTGACCAAAGCTTTTTGCCGTGTACATCCACTCTTTCAGCAGGTCCATGAACCTTTGCCTGTTGACAAGGCCTGTCAGTTCATCGTGAGTTGCAAAGTATTCAACCATCTCCTGTGACTGGATCCTGTCGGTAATATCTGCCTGGATTGCAAGAAAATGGGTGATTTTACCGGACTCGTCCTTAATCGGTGATATGAGAGATCTGACCCAGAAGTACTGGCCGTTCTTTCTCCTGTTTTTAAGCTCTCCTTCCCACACATTTCCTCTGAGGATGGCATCCCATAATTCTTCATAGACGGTTTCATTAGACTCGCCTGAAGAGAGAATGCGGGGGTTCTGGCCGATGGCCTCATTTCTTGAGTACCCTGTAATTTCCTCGAAGGTTTTATTGACATACTCTATATTGCCGTTAACGTCCGTAATAAGAACGATGTTTATACTGTGTTCAATGGTTGCGGAAAGTTTTTTCAGTTCATGTTCCGCTTCTTTGCGTTCAATGATTCCGGCCAGCGTATTTGCCGCGGCGCTGAGGAATTCCTTTTCCGACCGGTCTTCTATGTGTCCTTCTTTTAGATAGACATTGATAATACCCATAATCCTTGATCCCGATTTGATGGGAACACAATAGTGACCGTGGGGTTCCATCCCCTCATAAATGATGTCATGCCTCTCGTCAATGGTGGAGACAAAGAGTGTTTCTCCCTCGGCGGCAGCTCTGCCGCAGATGCATTTACCGAAAGGAATTTTGCTGCAGTGCTTGATTTGTTCCTCCGTAATGTTTCTTCCGCCTTTAAGCTCCAGCAGGTCTGGTTCATTGCCCACAAGGTAAATGGAGCCCTTTGATTTGTAAGCCAGCCAGGGCATGGAGAGAATGACATCGAGAGATCTGTTAAGCTGTTCATCCAGTGAAAGGGGCCGCAGGGAAAGTTTGAGTATGGAGGTAATGGCCTGCTGAGACTGGTAGCTCTTTCGTATTTTTTCTTCTGCCAGTCTTTCTTCCGTCACATCCTGCACGGTCCCGATCATTTTCGAGACATTACCCTTTTTATCGAAATAGACTTGCGCCTGCTCCTGAACGGTTCGTTCCTTTTCGTCTCTCCTTATAATACGATGGTTCATTTTATAAGGTATCTTTCTTTCAATAGCGGCATTGACGGCCTCTTTTACATAGTCCACGTCATCGGGATGGACATGGGAAAGAAAAACCTCGTAGTTAAGATCAATCTCCCCCGGTTTATAGCCGAAGATCCGGTAAGCTTCATCGGACCAGCTTATGGTGTTATCGTTTATATACCATTCCCAGTTTCCGATATGAGCTATCTGCTGGGCTACTTTGAGGCTGGCTTCGCTCTTCATATAAGCTGTGGCGGTGTTGTTTATTTCTGAAACCATGTAATTAAATGCGTCAGACAGGGCGCCTATTTCGTCCTTGCTTTTAACGGGGATGTTAATGTCATAATTACCCTTTGCAAGCTCTTTCGATGCGTCGGCGATTCTCCTGATGGGAGTAACAACGGTCCGGTTGAAAAAGATAAACATGACAAAGATAATTCCGCCGAGAATGAACATGGCGATAATAGCGTCGCGAAGCATATATTTTGTGGGGGACATGATTTCTTTTTCATCGATTTTCACAATGAGGGTCCATCCCGTCATTGTAAGGCACATGGATGCTCCGCCCACCGGGACGCCCCTGTAGTCCCTGTAAAAGCCTGTCACTTCAGTTCCTGATTCAATGCACGCCCTGACGGGTTTTGTGTCGACACGCTGCTTGAGAATCGCCCTTTCAATAAAAATTGAATCGGTGATCATGACCTTGTCCCTGTTAACTATATAAGCGTCAAAGGTCCGGTAATCATGCGTGTGTGACGACAGCGCGCCCAGTTTTATGAAGAACACTTTTTTGAGGATTTCATTGAGTTCGGAAAGGAGGAGGTAGTTGGCGAGAATTCCTATGACTTCTCCCGACGCTCTATTTTTTACGGGAGTAGAAATAACAATGTACGGTTTCCCGCCCAGATGGGTTGTTGTGTCTGTTACAGAGGGTGATAAGAGGCCTCTTTTAAAAAAAGTTTCCTTCGAGAGGTCTTTTCCAATAGCAGAAAGGTCAGTCGATGCGATGATGGTGCCTGTTTTCGATAAAACAACTATTTTCTTAATGGTTTTGTCGAGGACTATTTTATTTTTAAGGAGGTGTTCACTGAGGGCCTTGTTCTCTTCAAAATAAATGCCTTCATCAATTTCCAAAAGTGCCTTGATAATGGTTCCGTCACT
>JAOUBX010000054.1 GCA_029860075.1 Deltaproteobacteria bacterium
GCCGCTGGCACTACAGATAAAACGCTAATTGTTAGCCATCAAAGGAATCATGGTATTGAACCAACAATTAAAAAAAGAATTGCTGTCAATGCAACAGGAAGATCAACGAGTCTTGCAGGAATTAGTTGATAGTGGTGAATTAGGTACTGTTGAGTACCACCCACGAATGAAAGCAACTCACGAAAAGAACAATGCACGCATTAAAGAAATTATCAGTGAATATGGATGGCCGGGTTTTAGTATGGTTGGCAAAGAAGGTTCTCAAGCTGCATGGTTAATAGTTCAGCATGCGGTGCTGGACACCGAATTCATGAATAAATGTTTGGCCTTATTAAAAGAAGCAACAATCCATGGCGAAGCAGAAGGATGGTGCCTGGCTTACCTTCAGGACAGGGTGCTTACTATGTCGGGCAAGTTGCAAATCTACGGTACCCAGCATGACATTGATGAAAAGGGAATTGCATATCCTCTGCCAATAGAAGATCCGGGAAAAGTTGAAGAACTGCGTAAGAAACTTGGCCTTGACTCCTTATCCGACGCAACGAGGCGCATTCAGGAAAGGCACAACACCATTGTGGGCAACCGTGAAAATAATGGCCAGGAGTCGTCGGACTTAAGAAATTGTAGCGAGAAAAAAAAATCATGAAAGCAAAGTCATTATCAGCTGCCTTCACGACAAACAAGGTAGAAGAAAGCAGGGATTTCTATGTCAAATATTTTAATGCAAAAGTAACTTTTGATTGCGGATGGTACGTGAATCTGGAATTTGGCAACAAAACTTCAACATTACAATTTATGTCTCCGCAGCAACCGGAGCATCAACTTAGCAGCGGCGCCGGACTCATATATAACTTCTCAGTTGAGAATGTGGATGAGGAATATGAAAAACTGACTAAAGAAGGGTTGGCGGTCATTGTTCCTCTCGAAGATCATCCCTGGGGAGACAGAGGCTTCGCCATACAAGATCCAAACGGGATTTCCTTGTACATCTATTCTGATAGGGAGCCCAGTGAAGAATTCAAACAATATTTCAAGTAAAAAATCTGCATTTGACCAGGATGAGGAGGCAACAACATGGGACAGCAATATTCTGAAATTTCAGACAAAATAAAACAATTTATTGAAGATCAAAAAATTTTCTTCGTGGCATCGGCAGCCACCGACGGCAGAGTAAATGTGTCTCCCAAAGGAATGGATTCCTTGCGGGTTTTTGATAAAAACCGGGTTCTATGGCTAAACGTAACAGGCAGCAGCAATGAGACCTCCACTCATATCCAGGAAAATCCCCGAATGACTCTGATGTTTGCCGCTTTTGAGGGAAATCCCATGATTCTGCGTCTTTACGGACAGGCAAAGGTAATCCATAAAAATGATGTGGAGTGGAAAGCATTATATGCCTTGCTCCACCCCATTCCCGGCGCAAGGCAAATATTCGACCTCACCATAGACCTTGTTCAGACTTCCTGCGGTATGGCGGTGCCGCTCTTTGATTACGTGGGAGAGCGGGAGCAGTTGACCAATTGGGCTGCCCAAAAGGGGGAAGAAGGAATAAAAGCCTATTGGCAGGAGAAAAACCAGCTAAGCATTGACGGCAAAGCAACGAATATAATGAGTAAAAATACCTGACCCAGCACCTCACCGACCCGTCAACGTGCAGCTTTTTCTTTGATGTTAGAGGTTCTCTTAATTTTATGTTTCCATTTGATCTAAAAGATATTCTCAATATCACAGTTGTTCTCTTCCTCGTCGGTTTACCGATTTGGCTGACACTGCTACTGAGAAAGATATTGCCTGACAACTATTGGTTGGGACTTTTACTCGGTCTTATCCTGGTTCCTTTTGGACATTTCTATCTTAAAGGGGGATTTATATACATGATATTTTTAACCGTATTTGCATTCCTTCTTTTATTATTTACTCAAAACGACGTTGTTTTAGGCATAACAATAAGCCTTGCTTCGCTCGCACTTATGCATTTACGATTCAAAGTAAATTTCATAAGCAAAATTGAGTTGAGCAGCTAATCGGGCAGATAATTCGATGACGACACAAATTAATACGCTAAACAAAATATTTAACAAGCTAATTCTGCCGCTTGAGGAAAAAATAGCCATGCATCCTGTTTGGGAGGGTAAACGAAGTGGTGATCCGCTTTGGCAAATTGGACACGCCGCCTTTGACACAATGCAAGCGCTGATTTTACCTTTTAATCCTCAATATGAATCATGTGAGAAATTCAAGGAACAATTTAGTGGTAAAAATGCTAATGCTCCCTGGTCCGGAAGCAAGCCGATATTCAAGGATGTGAGAGATCTATGGAGCAATATTTTACGAGACATACGAGCGGTTGAAAAATATAATCCCCATGATCTATTGCCTTCTCCAATCATCTTTGCGGCTTACACCGTTCATAACGTTGGTGAAGCTTTGGATTATTCTCTTTTTCATACTTCCTTTCATTTTGGGAGAGCATATGAAATTCTGGGTGACTCTTAAACCCGCATATATGAAGAAAAACTTGGTCATTCCGGTATTGTTAGCCCTCTTATTCGGTGGACAACCTGCGTTGGCAAAGACTATAAACTTGCCAACTATTCCTATTGAAGTTGCTGTCCATAAGGCAAAGAAATATGTGGTAGAACAGAAAATTGATGTGAGCAATGCCTTTATTGGAGTTGTTGAATATCACAACCTGTATAATAAATACGAACGCCCATATTGGAGAGTTCGTTGGGTACGAAAAATTGGCGTTAAAGGTGGTTGGTTCGAGTTGAGACTTTTTTCCGATGGTTCAGTTGAAGAAAGGCCTGGTAAGCAGGCATATGAAAAAAGTATTATTCCTATTAATTTTATTACAGTTACCTTTTTCTGTACTTGGCGCTGATTTTACAATACCTCATGAAAATGAAATTTTTACTATCGCCGTAAGACCACATGGAGCAAAGATTTTTTCATCAAAAACTCTTTTGAAAGATCTGCGAAAATATCGGATTGGCTCATATGAAGAAACCGGTTTAAGGCTCGCTGAGGATCGTTTATGGCAGAGTGGTGTTATAGTCTTAAAAGATAAAAGCGTTATATTTTGGGCAACCGATAGAAAAAGATTCTTGCGATTACATGCAAAAGATAAACAAGAAATTTATCTGATTAGAGATGACATAAGCAAATAATGCCTAATCGGGTAGCCAGGGGAAATAGTCCTCAGCCCCCAGTACTCATTGAATGAGTACTAGTGCTTTCCTCCATCACCAGCGCAGTCCCACGTTAAATGTTAAAGTTCTTCCATCACCATCGATTTTAACCACCTTGAAATCAAAGTCATCGGTCCAGATCTGTTTCCCCTCCAACCCGAGGTACCAGTAAGGAGTAAAATCATAGCTAAAACCTGCAACAACATGGTACCCAAATGCCGTGTCACTCTCTTCAATATCAATGGCAAAGTAATTATAATCATACTTGGCTTGATAATAGCCTATCCCTCCTCCACCATAAAATTCAAACCTCTTTTTAGGAAGAACTGCTTTCGCCGTCAGCACAGGTAATGCAAAAGCCGTGAAATAGACATTCAGATCTCCTTCTTCCCTGTCGGAACCAAAAATACCAATGCCGGCTTCAAGTGCAAAGTTTTCATTGAAGTAATGGCCAAAGAGAAGCTCCAGGTCTACCTTACTATCAAAACCAAGATCATCAAGGTCACCCGTCGGAGAATATTGGCCGATTTTCAAAGTCGCATAATTAGGCGCTTTTTCTTGCCCTAATGTTGACAGGGGGTTCCATATGACCAGCGCCGTACATATGATAAAAACAGATAAGATTTTTTGATTCATGACAATCCCTCCTTTTTTACAGATTTGCTCTACATATAAAATAATAATCCACTCTTTAACTAAAAACAAGGAATGGCGCTATCTTGTCTTCTGTCATTTTTATGCGAGAAAGCATTTACAAACCAAGGATATTTACGGTATAACGAAGCAAAAGGGGGAGAGGATACAAAGGGATAGCAAGAAAATAACTATTGCCGCCGTTGTCTCTACATTTCCTGTTTCACCAAAACCCGGCAACTAATTTAAGGAGATTCAAATGCCGTTGATAACAATAAAAACAATGAAGGGCAGTTCAAAAGAAGCCATTGAAAAAACCATGAAAGAGATCAATGAAGTCGTGGCAAAAAACCTTGGCTATGATCCTGCCCATGTCTGGGTTTTTGTAGAGGAAGTCGAGCATGATCACTTTCTCGCTGCCGGTAAAACATGGGAAGAGTTAAAGCCGCTGCTATACAAAGAAAAAAAGGGGTAGCTCATGGAAAATATTGAATTTACAAAAGAAGAAAAAGAAGTAATTACCGGGAAAATCCAGCTTTATTTCGATGAAGAGCTCCATCAGGAAATTGGCCGCTTTGATGCCCGGTTTCTCCTGGAATTCTTTACGAAAGAAGTGGGCCCTTACTTTTATAACAGAGGCCTTTATGACGCTCAGGCCATCGTGGAACGCAAGATGGAGGATGTGTCTGAAGCGATTTATGAACTGGAGAAAATAACGGAATTTCGTCGATGAGCAATACCGTTATCCTATTGATACTGGTAACCCTTCCGGGGACAAAACCTTTTCATCATGCTTTTACAAGTCAAAAAACATATTGGCAGAATATACTCCCCACTTATGCCGGCCGGTCTCCGCTTCCCCATGAATACAAACTATAGTAAAAATCCCCCCATGAAAATATCAGTTGCTTCAAAAAACCCAATTCATATGGCGCCTGGATGTTAGAAATAGAGTGGGTACTGTCTTTTTTATTGCTCGGTTCTTTTGTCGGATTTATGGCGGGACTTTTGGGCATTGGCGGCGGCGCAATCATGGTACCGGTACTGACGTCCATATTCCTGCTTCAGGGCGTGGCTGCTGAAAATGTCGTGCATTTGGCTTTAGGCACATCGATGGCTTCTATCATCGTTACCTCAATTTCAAGCTTGCGCGCTCATAACGCAAAGGGGGCAGTCCTATGGAAAGTTGTCAGAAGAATGGCTGCCGGTATTGTGACAGGCTCTTTTCTCGCTACTTTTCTGGCTTCTTACTTAAACTCCGTCTATCTTGCAATCTTCTTTGCCCTGTTTATGGCTTATGTATCTATTCAAATGTTTATTAATAAACAACCAAAGCCGGGCAGGGAGCCGGCGGGACCGGCCGGATTATTTGCAGCCGGTTCGGGAATTGGAGCAATATCGGCATTGGTATCCATTGGAGGCGGCTCTTTAACCGTTCCCTATCTTACCTGGCAAAATGTCGATGTTAAAAAAGCAATCGGCACATCGGCAGCAATCGGTTTACCTATCTCAATTACAGCGACTCTGGGCTATCTGATCAATGGCTGGGCGAGTTCTGCTCCACAGAGTCTCACTTTTGGCTTCATATATTTGCCGGCTGCATTACTGATTTCAACAGCAAGCTTTTTTATAGCGCCTTATGGCGCCGGCTTGGCCCATAAGTTACCGGTACCCCTTTTGAAAAAAGTATTTTCTATACTGTTGATCATTCTGAGTATTAAAATGCTGTTTTTAGTCACATAAAGAGGAGACTATGAGGTGAGTAATGCTTACTATTGCGGCGCTTGTCCCTGGATTTGAATAATATAACCATCAGGACTTTTATCCTCTTCGAACTGAATACAATCATTCATAATTCGTATCCATCGCTCAACTATGGTGGATCAAATTTAGTTTTCAATGCGGAAAGGAGGGATTTTTTGCAAGGTCAAGGAAATCAAGGCTTTGCACGGAGACATACTGCTGTACATGGCACAAGCAAATCTTAAGATTGGCGCAGAGATTGCGAAAAGCACCCTTTCCGTATGAAAACTAATTCACCTTCCCGAAGCACGGGATAGCATGGGCTGCTATCAGCCTCAAGCCCTTTAAAATGCGGTTTTACCTGCCCATGCGAATGAACTGCCATTCCAGTTTTAACATTTATTTCTTTAAAAGCCTGTTTTAAAGCTTTTTTGACCTTTTCCTGCAATAGTAAATCAATGAAGCCAAAGCAAACAGTATTGGCAAGATGAGGGCAAAGAACTCTGCAACAGCGCGCATAGGTGACGCCGGTCTTGTTTTAGCAAGATAATCGATAATTACAGCGCGCTCACCTCTTTTAAAGATTGCCCCGTTAAAGATCTGCATTCTAAACACGACAAGCGTCCAGCCGATCCTTGAATGGGTCTTGTCGTTATAGTTAAATTCGGGATGACATTTTGTACAGCGGATTTTAATCAGTTGGCCGGCCGGCATATTCCGCTCTTCCTCTTGAGCGTTTGCTTCGTATAAGAAAGGAAGCATGAAGAGAAGGATGAAAAAAGAGACCGATCCCCTTTTCAATTATCGGATATCCCATCCCATTTTTCTTTGTCTCTGAGCGCAATCAGTGCAGAGCTTTTCCTCAATAGTCCTTGTCCCGGAACCACACTCGACACACCTGCCGACCTCAAGTGAGACAAGAGACTCTTTGCCCGAGAGATGGGCAAGCTGTTCGGCGGTCACAGGGATCCTCCTGATGGCCTCTTTGTTACAAACCATTTCACATATTTTGCAATCAATACACCTTCCGGCCTCAAAAAGGATAGCAACCTCATTCCTTTTTTCCTTATCAGAAAGTGAGAGGGCGCCTGTGGGGCAGAAAGTTGCACAGTGCCAAAGACCGCCACAGCCATCACATAAAGGGCTGATTTCTTTTCCATGAAAGGGCAGAGCTCCCTCTGCAGCAGCGTCGACTGCTGCGTCTCCCAGACTTTCGATAAGCTCTAAAAGGTGTTTCCTCTTAATTGTTGTCGTCCCTCGCTGCCATTTCTCCACATCTTCCACCTCCGCAATATTCGATATAAACCCTGAAACTCCAGATCCAAGGGAGGTAAAGAGCCCTCGTCTGGTATATCCCTTTGGGGCCTCATTTTTTAGCTGCTTATGGGGAACGATGAAAGCTCTCTCCTTCCGTCCGAAGAGTGACATAACATTGTTTGCCCCTTCCAGCTTTTGGAGAGCGATCTCCCCACCCGGTTTTTTCTCACAACCGTCACAGGCCCCTGAAATGAGTTCAAGGTCTCCTCCTCTTTGCGCCATAAGCCCTATAAGCAGTCTATCGTCCAACATCCCAAGGCATGGTACTTCCATGCTGCCGCCTTTTACGATAGAGCAGTGAATGGTCAGCTTTTTCTCCTTTTTGGGGGAAACCTTTTTTATGAGATTTTTTGAAACTGCCGGCTTTATGCTCAACGCATCGGCAGGACAAACACTTGCACAGATACCACAGCCGTCACAAAGATCCATATTGATATTCAGGGGCCGCAGTTCTATCGCATTTTGGGGACAGGAATCGAGACAGGGATGTTTCTTGTAATCCTTGAATAAGGAGTGGAGGCATGCTTCGGGATGAATATCTAATGCATTATCTGTTGAGGGCATCGAGTGCTCCGTCACAGAACAGACATCTCATAAGAACTTACCCCGGCATTCTTTACGCTAAGCGACTCTCTTTCCGAATCAAGAAACTCCCGGGCAAGCAGAGACATTCCCCTGTAAAAGGGACTTTCCGTGCTGATCTCTACCGTATTCAGGAAATTCCTATACCACCGGCCCAGGTGGGCATTTATAAATTCTACCTGTCGCGTTCTTACACTTTCGGCAATCTCTTCTTCATTGCTCTCACGCGCTTTCGTCTCTTTTTTGCAAAGATGGGCCATGAACTCCAACTCTACTGCAAAGTGGTCGGGAAAGAAATTATTCTCCAGAGGGAGGTCAAACCCTTCCGACTTGTAAAATGCGAGACTCTTTGATGCCGCCTCTCCGCAAAGCTGTCCCTCTTTGGACAGTTGTACCGATTCATAGGGAGAGAGCTCTTTGCCCGTAGATATTAAGAAAAGGGCAGCATATTCCACAGCAAGCTCATCGAGTATGTCGTCATTTTTTTTGTTTGTGAAATCATCACAAAAGCTGAAGCCGCTGTCCCTGAAGGCTTCTGCACTTTCTTCATCTTTCAATAGATGGAGAAATGGTTTATCAACCTCTCTGATAAAGACCCTTGACAGCAGTGAATACATATTGCTCCTCACCTTCAACGCTTCTATACCTCCTGCATTTTCCAAAAGATTACCTCCTCTAATCATTTGCAGCCCTTTATCTCGGGTTCTTCTATTGGCGATTTTAATTCGGGGGTTACCACATTCCCCTTGCTGTCATACTGAAAATGGGGTTTGCCTTCACACTTCCCCTCTAACACCCTGCCTGTATTGTACCATGAGGCAATTCCTCCGATCAGGTTGTAGACCTCTTTAAAGCCCTTTTGATCAAGAAAATTGCAAGCACCACCGCTCCTGTGGGCAGTCTTGCAGTAGACGATAATTTTCGTGTCTTTTTCAATTTCATGAACCCGGTTTTCAATCTCTGCTGAAGGGATGTTTATGCTTCCCGGGATATGGCAGTCTTTGTACTCATAAGGCTGCCTTACATCAATAAAAAGGACGGCATTCTCTTTCATTAATTTTTCCGTGTTAAAGACATAAATATCCCTGCACTCAGCATAGACCGGACTGTATGCCGGCATGAGAAAGAAAAGAAGAGGCAAAGCCGCCTTAGCGGCTCTGCCTGTAATATGACGTAAAATAATCATAATCATCTAATGAGCGGAGACTGCCCCATGCTCACCCCTTCCTTCGGACCTGCGCCTGAAGTTTTTACCGATATATGAGTAGGTCAGGGTCTCTTCATAGGCCTTTCTCGCCGCATCCTTGTCTACCTTTATATCCTTATATTTATCTCCCGGCTTCGCCTTCTCAACGCTTACAACCGTATCAAACCATCCCTGTGAACCGCCTATAGGGTCAGTCGATACAGGCACAATATCATTGAGGTGTACGCCGTTGTCTTTCCAGAAGACCTGTTTATAATCGGGATCATCGGACTGAGACCACTGAGGTTTTTGCTTCAGCTTCATAGAGGCGAGCCTCCCGTACTCCTTATGGCCGAAGGAGTGTGAGATGGCTACAACCTTCGGATTGATACCTTCCGTCACATAGGCCTTTGTAACCATATAACCTATTTTTGAAGTTACCCTGACAAGGTCGCCCGTCTTTATCCCCTTCTTTGCCGCCGTCGCTCCATTGATCCAGACGGGATTGTTATGAACTATCTCTGCCAGCCACTTCTGGTTGGCCGTCCTCGATTGAACATGAACATTCCATTTGAAGGTTATGAGAATAAGGTCATCGTCCTTCATATTTTCGTGGGCCGGAATAGGCTCATAGTGCGGCAATGGATGGAAGCCGTATTTGGCCCAAAGATGAGAGTAAATATTAAGCTTTTTACTTTCATTCCAGAAACCGCCCTCTTCATGGAGTCCGTACTCAGGCTCGGCATCGACGGGCTTTGGCGACCATACGCCGTGCTTCTTGAGGTAATCCCAGCCTCCCGCCTCTTTCATGCCCGGCACGCTTTCAGCCATATATTTGAGATAATCCTCCGTCGATCCGTATTCAAAATACTTTTTCATCCCCCTTGCACCTGTGGGGTCGACATACTTCGTCATTAGTTCAAGCACAATGTCCCTGTAGCTTTTGCATTCACCGAGGGGTTTTACAACAGGCTGCCTTATTCCCACCCAGGGGGTTTCGATTGAGGAGGGCATATTTTCAATGTCGAAGCGCTCCAGGTATGTTGTCTCCGGCAGGATAAGATCGGACAGGGCCGTCGCCTCGCTCATAAAGGTATCGAGAGACACATGGAAAGGAATCAGGTTTTCATCCATGTAAAGGTCCGTCCAGGTATCGGAGTCGGGATGAGCGTAATTGCCGTCATGGTAATGCCTCATGTATACGGAGACCTTCTGCCTCCCCTCCTTTATCATATGCGCCACATGGTGACTTACCTTGTGATGCGCCAGAGGATAGTCGTGCGGGTGAGCCAGCTCGCTCCCCTCCTTCGGTTTAGGAGGCTGAGGTTCGGGGTGCTTGTAACCGTATCCTCTCGGAAGACAGAACCCTCCCTTTTGCTCTATATTGCCGACAATAATGTTGAGAAGCGTGGTGCATCTTTCGTTGTAGCTCCCGTTCATATGCTTGACGTTTCCCCGGTAGGTGTAGGTAGTGCATCTCGGAGCCGCCAGCGCGAACTCCTTAGCAATCCTTTCTATATCCCCTGCGGGGACGCCGCTTAGCTTTTCCGCCCACTCAGGGGTGAACTGCTTGAGATATTTTGCAAGCTTGTCTGCGGGGTAGTTGGCCCATTTGTTTATAAACGCTTCATTATGCAGATCGTTTTGCATGATAACGTTGCACATTGCCAGTGCCACAGCGCCATCGGTACCGGGGAAGATTGCGAACCATTCATCGGCTTTACCGGCCGTATTACTCATGCGGGGATCGAAGTATACCATTTTTGCGTGGTTATCAACCCTTCCTTCCACTATCCTCTGGACGTAGGGATTGTGAAAATAGGACGCTTCATAGATGTTTCCGCCGAAGTTAAGGATATATTTTGTGTTGGCAAAGTCCGGTGTTTCAATATCCGGCCCCCATGTCGCCTCCAGACCGGCCTTTTTGCTCGACTCGCATATTGAAGTGTGGTTAAGCACGGTATCCGAACCCAAAGCATGCATGAAGCGATCTTCAAAACCGAACCAGCGGTTCCTCCCTATCTGGATAGATATTTCGTTGGGACTCCCCTGTCCTTTGTCAGCCCGGTCAAGCACCTCCGTTATACGTTGGGCAAGCTCTTTGTAGGCTTCATCCCAGCTGATTCTTTTCCATTTTCCTTCACCACGCTTACCGACCCGCTTCATGGGATAAAGGATCCTGTCCGGATCATACTGTCCGTTTATACCGGCATTCCCCTTGGCACAGAGTTTTCCCCTGTTGCCGGGATGTTTCGGATTGCCCTCAAGCTTTACAATCCTGCCTTCTTCGATATAGGCAATACCTCCATCCTCTATATTGCACTGAAGGCAGGTATAAGGAACGGCCTTTCTCATCTTTTTAGTAATATGAGAGGTGTCTTTCCCCCCCATATCGAGCTCCATCGCTTTTAGAACACCCGGGCCGACGGCAGCTGCCGCAGCGCCTGCGGCGCTTATCTTTACAAATTTTCTTCTCGTTAAGTCCATATTCATACCCTCCTCTTCGGGGCTAGAAAGTTAACAGAAAAAGCCTTATGTCAATGGTGGTGTCTGGCCGGCGATCAAGACGACGTAACGAAGAACCATACCGCCCACAAGAACCATGACGGAAGCCAAAAGGGCCGTTCCTGTTCCGTGACCGGAACTCCCCTTTGAAGCTTTGATATGAGCCAACTCCATAACCAGCGGAACGATAAGTCCGACAAGAACAAATCCAATCCAGAACATCATACTGAAGGGGCCGCTCGTAAGAAGCTGAATTGACTCCCTGTTGGCTGGAGAACCGTTAATCATTGCCAAGAGCCATATTCCGACAAGCGATATTTCTATCGCTATCAGAATGGAGTCAGCCCAGCCCAGACGATTAATTCCATGGTTGTCTCTGGCCGATGACATGGACATAAAGAGCATTACCGCAGCCACACCCGTTGATATGGCCGAAACGGTGAAGAGGACAGGTATCATCTGGCTGAACATGCCCCGTGAGCCGTAGGCAAGGGAAAGAAGCACTCCCGTATAGACGACGGTTGCAAAAGCGAGTACGAGACCGACAATTTCTATGGGCTTTTTGAGGCCTGCCAAAGGCTCTGCTGCCGAGAGGCTCCCCGCTTCAGCCAAATGTATGAGCGCATAAATAACGGCAACAACACTGAAGAGCATTAGTATCCATGCACCCCAGCTCATTGCTGAAACACCATGAACATTCCAGAAAAGACTAAGCGCCCTGTAGGGCCTGTCCAGGTCAAATATTAATAATGCCGTACCCAATATTACAGGTAGTGGCGCTACATAAGCCCCCACCCGACTGATAGTGTTATACTTTTCACGATTAATATAAACAGCGACAACACCGGCTATAAAGGCGCCGGCCCCCAATCCACCCAGGAACAGATAGACTGCAACCATCCAGTTAAAGGGGACAGTGTGAAAACCTGAGTAGAAGTGCGGAACATTATAAACAACTACGGATTCCATAGTTACCTCCTTGATTTGCTATTATTCATTTAACACAAGTCTCCCGGTCTACTCCCGCCATACTGGTCACGCCGCCCTTCAGGCTTTCAACATATTCATCGAGACCGATGTAGTAAACATGGGGGTCATTTCCCGATGCAGGATTGAGCACCTTTACGGGATGTTTTGAAATATATTCGGATATCTCGCTCTTCGGGTCGTTTACATCACCGAATATCCGCGCTTCACCGATGCAGGTCTGAACACAGGCGGGAACAATGCCCTCATCCACCCTGTGAACACAGAAGCTGCATTTATCGGCCGTTCCCGTCACGGGATTTATGAATCTCGCCTCATAGGGACAAGCAAGCATGCAGTATTTACAGCCAATACACTTGCTGCCCTCTATCTGAACAGTGCCATCATCCCGCTTATACGTGGCGCTCGTAGGACAGACCCTTTCGCAGCCGGCATGTTCACAGTGATTGCATAGTCTCGGCAAAAACTGCCTTACAACATTGGGATATTTCCCTTTATCGGTATACTTGACCCAGGACCGGTATCTGCCGACGGGAACCTCATACTCCGCCTTACAGGCCACGGAACAGGCATGGCAACCGATACAGCGTCTCAGATCAATAAGCATGGCGAAACGGACATTGCTGCCGGCCCCTTTCTTTCCGCCCGTATAGTGATTATCATCTCTTTTCATTTATTTATCCTCCCTTTTTAAAAATCAGAAGATACTGATACTAGTACTCTAGCTGCAGCCTGGCGAAAATAAGGAGCCAATCCTGATCTTTCGGATAATTATAGGCTTTGTTATTATCAGACAACATGGCGTAATCGGCGCCTGCCTCTATATTGAGGTTTTCGGCAAAACCATATTTCCCTTGCAGGTAGACGTCGTTTCCAATCTCTTCATCTTCAGCGCCTGCCGCTTCGGCATGCCTGTAGTGGCCGACGGCAGCATAAAGGCCAAACTTTTCCGTCACCTGGAAGCCGGCCTTTGCCTGCACGGTTACCATACCGCGGCTTGCCGTTGTGCCGTTGTCGCCATAAACAGACCCGTCCAGCCTGAGCGGATTGTCGACACCCGTATCGGTCGGTCCCTGAATATTCAGCTTTCCTGTATATCCCCAGTAGCCATGCCCATCATAGAGCTGTTGCGGGGTGACAAAATCATCGGTATCCCCGGCCCCGGTCCCGTCGTCACCTGTGGCATAGAGCGCCATAATGCCGAACATTTTGGTCGTCGCTTCCAGTTTTGCCGCATAACCTGAATTGTCAATGGTTGTGGCGTCATTTGAACCGCTGTTGTAGATTACAAAAGCGTTGACATTGACAGGGCCAAATTGCTGAGATCCTCTGATACCGAGATAATCCTGTGTAACCTCTGTAGCCCTGTCCTCAAACCGGTACAAAGAAGCGCCAAAGGGCCCTCCGTCAACGTCAAGGAGGTAGATGGCCTGATCATCAGCCCGGACCTCATCATTCTCGTTCAGTTCGCCGGCAGCTGCCCTGATATCTATGGGGCCTGCCTTTCCCAGCCATGCAACGGCAACAGGATTGAAGTCCCAGTCACCGCTGAACAGGGTATCACCGAACTTGTCGGACAAAGGCACAAGACCTGCGTTTATCCTTCCGCCAGTTTCAGGAACTGCGAAGTCGAGTACGGCATGTCTTAGAGCAACGGCCGGGCCGCCACTCTGCTCATTTTGAGCATTAAACTTATTACCCGTAATATGCCCGATGTTTAACTGCAGATGCATCTTGACGTCATCAGGCAATGTGGCATCCCAGGTCGGCCTCCAGCGGAGCCTTGCAGCCGTCTGATTGGCCCCTGTATCATCCCGGTCCAACGAGTAGTAGTTGATCCTGAACTGCCCGTGAAACTCACTTTCAGCGGCATAGCTTATTCCTGCTCCACTCATTAGAATCACCAGAGCTGATAACAATAAAAACCTCCATTCCTTTTTCCCCATTTTCACCATAGCCTTACCTCCTTATTCTTTCCTTAAATTTTTGGCAGAAAGGTGCATCACCCTCTTTCTATGAAGCTTAATACATACTTTATGAATGTCAAGATTCCCGGTTTTTTACCACAGATCCAACAAACATTAGAAAGGGGAGATATCTATGCCCTGCCATTGCTGTCCCCATACAGCAACAAGAATGCCAGCTTGAAAAAATAGCAATAAGTGCTTGTTTTTATAAAATATTGTTCTTTAATAATTGTTTATAAGGAGGAAAATTGCAGGTCGGCAGTGTGCCGAATTGGAACGGAAGATGCTCCAGAATGGAACAACAATTTATTCTTTTACGATATTGTAAGCTCTCATCTTTCTCCAGAGAGTGTTTCTCCCGATTCCAAGCTCTTCGGCCACCTTTGTACGGTTCCATGCGTGTTTTTCAAGGGATTCTAATATATGTGATCTTTCCCTGCTCTTAAAGGAGGCGCTGCTTTCAAGGTCTGGTTTTAGTTCTGTTATTTTGATGATATAAGGAGGGAGGTCCTCGGGAGAAAGGTAATCTCCCTTTGAAATGACCAGCATATTCTCTACAGCATTCCCAAACTCCCTGACATTTCCAGGCCAATCATAGGCTGTAAGAAGGTCAATCAACTCCTTGCTGACCGACGGAATGGTTCTCCCCATTTTTTCACTGTAAATTTCCAGAAAATAGTCAAGCAGCGGCAGGATATCTTCCCGTCTCTCCCGCAGAGGGGGAACGGGGATGTTTACCGTATTGAGCCTGTAGAAAAGATCTTTCCTGAACAAGCCTTGATTGACAAGTTCCTGAAGTTCCTGGTTAGATGCCGAAATTACCCTCACATCTATCTTGCGTGTTTTACTGCTGCCCACACTGCGCACTTCTCTTTCCTGCAACACCCTTAGCAGGTTGGCCTGAATAGGAAGCGGCATATCTCCGACCTCATCAAGAAATATGGTTCCACCGTTGGCCTCTTCAAAAAGACCGCATTTATTTGCAGTGGCGCCTGTAAAGGCTCCCTTTACATGACCAAAGAGTTCGCTTTCAAGGAGGGATTCCGGAAGACCGGCACAATTAAGGGCCACAAAACTCCCCTTACTCCTTTGACTGTTGTTGTGTATCGCTTTTGCAACCAACTCTTTTCCGACACCACTCTCCCCGCTAATAAGAACTGTTGCCTCTGCTTCACAAACCCTCTCAATGAGATCGAGAACCTTACGCATACCCTGGCTCTTACAAATGATACTGTCGGGAGAGTAGCGGTTTGTTACCGCTTTTCCCGCATGCTTCACCTCCGAAATGAAAGATCGTCTTTCAAGCGCCCTTTCTACTACATGGAGCAGTTCGTTTGTTTCAAAAGTTTTGGTTATAAAATCAAATGCCCCGATTTTAACAGCCTTCACGGCAGTTTCTATACTTCCGTAAGCAGTGACTACGATAACCTCTATAGGGGGGATAGAGGCCCTTGCCGCCTTGACTACCTCCATCCCGCCGATTTTACCCATCTTCAAATCGGTAATGACAAGGTCATAAGGCTCACCCTTTAGTCTCTCTATTGCCTCCCTGCCATCTTTTGCCTCAAAAACTTCATGGCCGGCATTTTTCAGCAAGATCGATAACGTTACCCTTATGGACTCGTTGTCATCTACGATAAGTATGGAAGCCATCTCTCCCTCTCAATCATTTTCTTTGACTGTCTGGAGTACCAAAGCTCTATTACATTGCAGGAAACTCCAGTGAAAACCTGGTCCCTATCCCCGGTTTGCTCTTTACAGCGATTTTTCCACCATGAGCCTCGACTATCTTTTTGGAAACCGCAAGTCCCAGGCCTGAGCCCTTTTCCTTTGTCGTGAAAAAAGGTTCAAAAATCCTTGCAGCCTCTTCCTTCTCCATGCCGCTGCCCGTATCGGTTATGCTGACGACGCCCTTTCCATCAACTGATGTTGATGAAACTTTAAGGTTCCCACTGCCATCCATGGCCTGACAGGAATTTATTAATATATTCCAGAATACCTGTCTTATCTGGTCAGGGTCCAACTTCATCTTCTTCATATCTTCTGCCAGGTCCATCTCCAACTTTATGTTCCCCCTTAGCCGGTTATCCCGCACAATCAACTCAAGAGTTTCCCTTAGTATCTCATTGATGTTAACTTCAGACAACCTCGGGGATTCCGGCCTGGCAAAAACGAGAAAGGAGGAAAGCAACTTGTTTAGCCTGTCTGCCTCCTTCCTGACGACACCTTTTAAAGTGGAAAGATCTTCAGCTTCGACATTTTTTGACCCCACTATATTCATAGCCGTCACGATGGCACTCAAAGGGTTCCGAATTTCATGGGCCAGCCCGGCGGCAAATTCTCCCAGAGAGGAGAGACGCTCACTCTTTATCAACGCTCCTTCCTTCTCCTTCAAGCTTACGGCCATTAAATTAAAGGTATCTGCAAGCATGCCGATTTCATCCTTCTCCTTTAAAACCAGCAGATTGTTTTCTATGGGCAATCCTTCTCTCAGGGCATTCATATTCTCTGAAAGTTTCATGAGCGGTTTCGTCATTCTTTTCGCAATTAGCTGCCCTGCTAAAAAACAGGTGAATGCCAGGATAGAGGCTATGAAAAACACGGCAATTCTCTGCCTGGCCAGGGCCTCCTGTACATACCGTTTCGTTATCCCTACATGTACGGTCCCAATCCTTTTACCATCGAGAATTATTGGAGAAGATACGTCAAGAAGAGGCTTTCCATATTCATCCTTCGCCTCGACTATCTCAATACTGCCGAAGCGATCAATTTTATTTGAAACGGGAACCCTGTCGAATTTGCTGCCGATCCTGTTATGGCCGGGATCAGAGTGACCGAGGAGGACACCTGTTTTGTCCATTACCATTGCATATACGATTAAATTTCTTTCCAGGGTCTTCATATTTGACATTATTTTAGTCAGTTCATAGATATCCCATAACTGCTCCCTCATAACCGGTTCGACAGAAAGTCTTGAAAGAATGTTGACGGCTGCCACCCCTCTTTCCTTCAGCTCATCTTCCATCGCTCCTTCGCCAATCTTTATCACAAACAGGCTTATCATAAAAGCAACGATGCAGACTACGGTAAAAAGCGTCAGTGAAAATTTTGCGCCCAAGCTCCACCGGTAGAAGAAAAGAGGTGACATTCGCTATTTACCCTCCCGGGAAAACATGGCCAGACCTTTGACCCTCTGCCCCATTATCCTTATTGGATTATAGAAATCATCTGTGACGGCAATAAATCCATCAAGACCTATCTCTGCCAGAATAAGGCTTCCAACAGGGTCCTTACTCATGGACATAAGAACTTCCCTTACCTTCGCTTTAATATTTTTCTCCAGGCTTTTCCTTGCTACAACAGGAGGAAAAGGAAACAACTCAGACTCTTTAACAACGATGGTTTTTGATACAAGTTCAGGGGCTATCTCCCTGGCATGTTCCCATATATAACTGTCTACACTCGCTCCACTCACAATCCTCATGGCCACAGCCTCGATGGAATTATAGTGCGTTCTGGTATAAATGATTTTTTTAAAAAACCTGTCAGGGCTTTCTCCCTTTTGAGCTAACCAAAATAGAGGAACAAGATAACCTGAATTTGAGAGAGGATCAGTAAAGGCATACCTCTTTCCCCTGAGGTCAAAAAAATCCTTATCTTCGCTTGTGGAAGGAACAATGACATAAGAACGATAGAAAGGCTTTCCATTTAAGGTAGGTGATACAACAAGTTCCAAATCAAATTTATCCTTCCCCTCTACATAGGCATAACCACAGATAAAGGCTATGTCTATTTCCGAGCGGCCTAACATTTGGATTATATCCCCGTAGCCCCTGCGATAAACCGTCTCTACGGGAACATTTAACCGGTCCCCTATATATTTTCCGATCCGATGATTTATATTTATGTTTTGCTCGATAAGAACTGCGGTGATGCCTATGCGGAGGGGCTTGGTTTCAGAGAAGGACTGTATGGAAAACAGCGGGAACAAAATGACGGTCAGAAGTAAGACTTTGATTATCTTCATGACTAACATGACCAAAGGGTGGATTAAAGAACCGGCGAAAAAAAACGCCATCCGTCTTCATATATTAATGGAAAACAACCTCTTTTTCAACCCCCTAACCCCTTGCCTCTTCCCTTTTGTGGAGTAAGGCCCTAATCTGATGTTCATTCTCCGCCATAAATAGTCTGGATATCATGCATGCCTCCACAGTTCCGATTTTAAAGGCGCTACGCCTCAGGTTCCGGAATAATGCCAAGCGCCTATAAAACCCTGAACCAGCGCTTCCTGAGCCAGAGGCTAACATCCACAAGGAGAATAAGCGCCGGCACCTCAATGAGTGGTCCCACAACGGCGACAAAGGCCGCACCTGAATTGATGCCGAATACGGCAATGGCGACGGCAATGGCCAACTCAAAGTTGTTCCCCGAGGCCGTGAAAGAGAGTGAGGCGCTCTTGGGATAATCTGCGCCCAGCTTCCATGAAAGCCAGAGGGTCGTAAAAAACATCACCCCAAAATAGATGATAAGCGGAATGGCGATGCGTACCACATCAAAAGGAATCTGAACGATAAGGTTTCCCTTGAGGCTGAACATGACGACAATGGTGAAGAGAAGGGCTGTCATAGTCAGGGGACTGATGAGTGGCAGGAATCGCTCTTCATACCATGCCTTCCCTTTCATCCTCATTAGTCCAAAACGGCTTGTAATACCGGCGGCAAAGGGAATACCAAGGTATATGAGGACACTTTTAGCGATCTCGGCTATTGAAATATGGACAACCACTCCTTCGAGGCCCAGAAGTGGAGGGAGCATAGTAATAAAAAACCAGGCATAGACGCTGTAAAAGAACACCTGAAAGATGCTGTTGAAAGCGACGAGCCCGGCACAGTATTCTCTGTCCCCATCTGCCAGGTCATTCCAGACAATAACCATGGCGATGCAGCGGGCAAGACCTATCATTATGAGGCCTACCATATATTCGGGATAGTCTCTGAGAAAAAGAATGGCCAGAATGAACATCAGTGTTGGTCCGACTATCCAGTTCTGAACCAGGGAGAGTCCGAGTATCTTATAGTTCTTAAATACATCTCCCAGATTCTCATATTTTACTTTGGCCAGTGGTGGATACATCATGAGAATTAAACCGGCAGCAATTGGAATATTGGTTGTTCCCACCTGGAAGGAATGAATAAAGGTATCTGCCGCCGGAACTAAATATCCAATAGCGACACCTGCCGCCATTGCCATAAAAATCCATAGGGTAAGAAACCTGTCAATGAATGATAATTTTTTGCTTACACTCTTCATAATTCGCTGCCTGAACCCTTCCCTGTTATATTTTTATGATTCGACAAATAACGAACTGTAAAGGGCAAAAAAAATTATGCCCCGCAAATAGTGTCCCGGTCAACTGAGCACACTTTTTCAACATCCTCCAGAACCCTTTCATCACCAGGCAGCCAACTGGCAAGCAGTGGCATTAATTGCCCTGCATAAGTGTCCGTTCTTGATTGATTTAAGCGATAATTAACCCATTTCCCCGCTTTTTCATCCATAATAAATCCCGCATCCCTTAATATTGACAAATGTTTTGAAACGGTAGAAGTAGCCAGCTCCAGCACATTTGTTATTTCACAAACGCATAAGGGACGAACCTCCAGCATCTTTAAAATACGGATTCGGTTTACATCAGAAAGGGCTTTAAAAACCTTACTTAAATCTCTCATAGGCAATCACATCATTTCGATACTTATCGAAATATAGCTTTTATGCTGACTTCTGTCAAGTTTCCTTTTCAAATATATATGATTCCGTTGCTTTCGAATTGAAACGCAATACTTAAGAAATATTTTTAAAATCATACGATAAACCCGCAACCTGAAACGATTCCTTCCCCCTTCGTGACCCCTGGTGCCCTTCGTGGATAAATATTTTCTCTGCGTTCTTGGCGCCTTTGCGCGAAACTTATCTTTTTCGTTATTTCCGGTGCTTTGACCTGGTTGAAAATTATTTACAAAAAATGTTGCTTCTTGTATAAAGGTATTAAAAAAAGCTTGGGGGAATATCTAAATGGGGAGAAAAGATGTTGAAGAAAAAGGTATAAGGCCCGAACCGGCGACGGTTTCGGGCTTTTTTTGTTTTTAATGGGAAGTGTCCCTATTAGAATTAATAAAACAAAAAAAGGGGGGAAACCATGAATATCCTAATCGCTGAAGACAACATGCTTCTTCAAAAGTCATTTGGCATGTTAATGAAATACTGGGGTTTTGATTTTGATGTGGCTGGTAATGGGCAGGAGGCCGTTGAGCGGGCCGTGGCGAATGAAGGTAAATATGACCTTTGCCTTATGGACATCGATATGCCTATAATGGATGGCTGTGAAGCGGCGCAGACCATTCGCAGGGAGGTTGAGTATTTTCCCATTATGGCCTTATCCGGTAATGCCTATATTGAAAAGATATGCGCCGACGCCGGGATGGATGATTACATAGCAAAACCCTGTGAACCGGAAAGGCTTTTAGGTAAGATAAATGAACTGACCATTAAGTTATTGAAATTGGATTACAAGAAGGGTTACTTTGATTTTAAAAAGGAGATGCCGATGAATCAAGCGGAGTTGAAGGAATTACGGGAACTTAAAAACAAAGGATTAACGAAATTAAAGTTAGTAGGAACTGATTATACCTTTGTTGTTCATAAAAATATCCAAAATAAAATTTCACATGACCTGATTGCTGAAGGCAAGGAACTAACGGAATTTATTGACCGTTCCGAAAATGAGCCGGGCAAGTGCCATCTCTACAAAGTAAACCTGCATGTTACAAAAGATTTATTTATCCCTGAAGAACTGGAAGAAGCCCTTAAACAGGAAGATCAAATTGCCCTTAGATTTGATAAGCCCTCCGATATTAAGAAAAAGAAATAAATAAGCTATGACCTACCGGCGCTTAAAAAAGCGCCGGTAGAAATCCTTAACCCTCCAAACCCTACCCTCTGGGGCATAAACCCTTGACGAGAAGTTCTTTCCATTTTCCGGCGCCATGAGAAAATATAACCCTGAAATTCACAACCGACGTTCCATTCGTTTGCAGGGTTATGATTATTCCACCACGGGAGCCTATTTTGTTACCATTTGCACCCAAAACCGTGAATGCCTGTTCGGTGAAATACCGGTACACCACGTTGGGGCACCCCCCCGTGGTTGCCCTGAAATAATTTTGAATGGTGCAGGACAAATGATTAAAACCGTATGGGATGAAATCCCGGAATATTACCCCGGTATTGATACCGATGAATTCGTTGTTATGCCAAACCACATCCACGGGATAATAACCGTAGGGGCAGGCCCCCGTGCCTGCCCTGTTGAAAATGGGCGGAATAATAAAAATGGTTATCACGATAATATTGGGCACCCACGGGGGGGTGCCCCTACGACGGGGGAACGGCACGAACAATCACGGGGGGATGGTCATGCGGTATTGTCATTGCCTGATGTGGTTCATCGGTTTAAAACATTGACAACAAAATGGTATATTGATGGGGTTAAACAAAATGGCTGGCCGCCATTTCCGGGGAAATTGTGGCAGCGCAATTATTGGGAACATATCATTCGTAATGAAAAGGAATGGAACCGGATTCGGGAATATATAAGGAATAACCCGGCTCAATGGGCAGCTGACAAATTATATCCCGGTGGCGGGCCGATATTGAAAGAATCCCCCGCCTCATATGGAAAGGAAGCGTGGATGGTCTGACACATGCCGCCCCTGTTTTTTTGATGCATAAAGAACATATTCAATTGACACTATACACATAAAATGGTAAATCAAAAAAATGAAGACAAACCCATCGAACACCTGGTTAACGGAAAAAGGAAAGCAGCAGGTTGATTATTACACCGCATCTAAAGATGTTATTCTCGTTGAACGAAAGAGGACAAGCAAACTTCTATTTGATTTGTTCCGTTATCACTTCGACACAACAAGGCCACAAAAAATATTAGATTTGGGCTGCGGAGATGGGGAAATGGCTTTGCAGTTTTCAGATAAATTTCCCAACAATCAATTCTATTTAATGGATGGTTCCCATGATATGCTGTCAAAGGCCCAAGACAGCCTGAAGGGCGACAACATACATTTCATAAAAAAGACCTTTGAAGAATACCTGTCTAATGAACCTGTGTCTTCAAAATACAACTTCATCTATTCATCGAATGCAATCCATCACCTGGATTTTTCCGGCAAATCTCAATTATTTGCCAGGGTATTTAGTGAGTTGGCACAAAATGGTATGTTTATTATTATCGATTTAGTCCGGCCACCATCGGAGCAATGTGAAAAATGGCAGTTCAGGATGTGGGTTGACTGGATAAATCAAACCCTTGCAGAGAGCGGACGCGAAGACGAAGCAGGCAAGCACGATGGCTTACCCGGTATATACAAAGCAAAAGCGGAGAATCAACCTGACGGGCTTTTTGAACAACTGGAGGTTTTACGAAAATGCGGATTTCGGGATGTAGACTGTTTCTACAAGTATGGTGTCTTTACCCTGTTCGGAGGCATAAAATAGAACCTGAAAATATTAATAACCCGGCCGGGAGGCTGCAAGGAACTTAACTATGGCCACTTTCCTTTTTGCGACACAACCTTCAATGGGGCACCTGAACCCCATGTTGAGTATTGCCAATCAAATGAGATCAGCGGGACATGAAATTGAGTTTATATTTTCCGGCCCCAAAAAGATCGGGAAAATCATCAGAGATAATGACTATCCTGCCTTCAATATGCGGCCCCATCCTTCTGCCTTGCTGTTTCTCTTTCTGCCTTTGCTTGCAGGCTATCTGGAAACTTTCATCGCTTTAAAAATTTTTTTCAGCGGCCTTGGTCACTATGCCAATGGCATAAACAGGAAATTAAGAGAAACAGGAGCGGACGCGCTCGTATCTGACTTTGCTTTCCCCGGCGCGGGCCTGGCGGCGGAAGCGGTGAACATTCCCTATGTCATTATTTATCATGCGGGCCTGGGCTTTAAAGGACCGGGGATCCCCCCTTTTGGCAGCGGCTTGCCTATCGGGAAAAAGTGGGGACGAAAAGGAAAGGTCTATCAATATTTCTCTGACCTTCTCGAAAATAGTTTGGCCGCCTCAGTCAGCCGTGCCCGCAAACGGCTCAGCTTGCCTGCAAAGGAAAGGGCAACTTTTCACTATCTTTCATCACCCTGGCTCAATCTGGTTCTCACCGCTGAGGCCGGCGAAGCCCCACGCTACGAACTGCCGGAAACGACCTTTTTTACAGGCCCCTGCTTTGACGGACGGCAAAGCCAGCGATCAAGGGATTTCCCCTTTGAAAAGCTCTCCTCCGACAAAAAGAAGATCTACCTTTCTCTGGGAACATTTTTTAATAAAAAACCGGGGGTCTTCAGAAAAATTATCAGCGCCTTTGCTGACAGTCCCTATCAGCTTATTGTTAGCGCCGGAGGCGCCTTTAAAAAACTAAGTTCTCAGCCTCTCCCTGCCGAGGTCCTTCTTTTTGACCGTGTGCCACAGCTTGAAGTGCTGTCTCAAGTGGACGCCGTTATCAGTCATGGCGGCAATAATACCGTTAACGAGACCCTGTCAAAGGGCAAACCCTTATTGGTGATGCCTGTAGGGGGTGAACAGGGAGACAATGCAAGCCGTGTAGAATATCTTGGCGCCGGTTTAAGGGCAGATATCAAAAAATCGACGCCCCGGGAAATCTGCGAAAAGGTAAAACGCTTAATTGAAGAAGAGACTTTTAATAAACGCGCCAAAGAAGTGGCCAATAGTTTGGCAATGACTGAGGGGCCTGTAACTGCGGCCCGCTTTATTGAACATGTGGCTGAAAAGAGGCGCCCCCTGGTCCGGCCGGCCGGGTATCCTCTTACCGTCACCCGTGAAAATGCGCTGCCATGGGAGCCCGGCATCGATTAAGTGCCGGTTTATTCTTTACGCAGCAGGGCATATGCCCCGGGCCTTTAATCTTTATGTGGAGACAATAAAAATGGCGAATAAAAACACGAAACAAGGGAAACCATGGTTTGCAATAACCTGGTTTCTCCTTTGGGGCCTCTTTCAATCCTATGCGGTCTTTTCCGTCCTGACGGAAAGCTGGAAACGCCCTGAAGCCTTTCCTGAAGAGGCGTATAATTCTCTTATTTACCCCGATATGCTCTTCATTCCCCTCTACATAGCAACATCGGTTCTATTATTTCGTAATCATCAACTGGGAAAAACCTTCGCTTTAATTGCCGGTGGCGCAATTATATACGTAATGGTTTACTTGCTGGCCCTGTCCGGATTAAAAGGCGCTGAAAATCTTGTTTTTGACAGTTTATTTTTATTAATCAATTTAATTGCCCTCTTGCAAATTATTAAAGCGGACCCTGTGCAAAAAGAAATAGAAATCATATAAAAGAATAGGGGAGAGGAAGCGCTAAAATGGCAAATATCATTATTATCTATTCAACTACCGACGGTCATACCCTGAAAATCTGCCGCCGGCTGCAGCAGGTCATTGAAGAGCAGGCCCATCAGGTAACACTGGCTTCCCTTAATGATGAACGGGATGCCGATTTGAAACGCTTCGACAAGATTATTGTTGGCGCCAGCATCCGCTATGGAAAACATAGCCCGCAGGTTTACCAATTCATAAAAAGAAACGAAAAGATTCTTGCAGGCAAAGCCAATGCCTTTTTCTCTGTCAATGTTGTTGCCCGCAAGCCGGGGAAAGATAAACCGGAAACAAATCCTTATATAAAAAAATTCCTGAAAAAATCATCATGGCAACCTATGGCATTGGCAGTTTTCGCAGGAAAAATAGACTACCGGAAATACAGCTTCCGGGACCGTCTTATAATAAGGTTAATTATGTGGATAACGAAAGGGCCTACCCACCCTGAAGCCGTTGTGGAATTCACTAATTGGGAAGAGGTAGAAGCCTTTGGCCGGTCTGTAAGTGTAATGTAATAAAAAGGATTGAATCATACCTGTGACAGGCTAAAAAATAATGGGACAATAATGAAAATCGTACTTCTCAGGCACGGAAAACCTTATATAAAAAAAACAGAAAAGTTAAAGGCTGCTGAGCTTCACAGATGGATTGATTCCTATAACTCATCGGGAATTCATAAAAAATATCCTCCGGGAAAAGCGGCTATTCATATAGCCAATGAATGCAGGGCGGTGGTATGCAGTGACTTTCGCCGTTCCATAGAGTCAGCCGAGATCCTGGGAAAAACAGGCCTTAAACATATTGACCCCCTATTTAGAGAAATGGGGCTGCCTTATGGAACCTGGAAAAGCCCAAAGGCATCGCCTGTTGTTTGGGCTGCCATATTCAGGGCGCTCTGGTTTTTTGGTTATGCCTCAAATAGCGAGAATTTTTCATCTGCAAAGAAAAGAGCTTCACAGGCTGCCGATAAACTGGAAGATATTGCAAAAGCCCAGGGTTCTGTTCTTTTTGTTGGGCATGGTTTCATGAATCGATATATTGCAAAGGACCTTTTATCAAATGGCTGGCAGGGACCCCATAGCCCCGGTAAAAAATACTGGGAATTCGGCCTTTATGAATATAAAACAACATAAGCGGGGCTGCATGTAAAGACTGCCGGAGACAGACGAGTACTCATTTATCTATTTCATCTTATTCACCAGCCATGGCAAAATATTTGACATTAAACATTGGACAGGCAAGTATATCCTCTAATCAGCCCAGCTTAAAAAAGGATCGGCCATAGAACCGTTAATGGAAGAAAGCAATACAAATAGTCCTGATCAGGCGCAGAGCTTTAAATGTCTGCAATGTTCAGCCAAACTGACCTTTTCCGCCGGCGCATCGTCACTGAAATGCCTTTATTGTAACTATGAAAACCCTATTCCCCGATCGGAGGAAGACATTCATGAACTCGATTATCATGCCTTCCTGCAACAAGCCTCAGAGAATGAACCGACAGAAGAATGCCTCACCGTAGAATGCAATGAATGTGGCGCTCAGTTAAAAACGGAAGCTGACGTAACTTCCGGGGAATGTCCTTATTGCGGTGTAGATATGGTTATGACAACCCTGTCGAAAAAGCTGATTAAACCCAAAGCGCTGCTCCCTTTTAAAATTACCGGCAAAGAAGCCCTGGCAAGCTATCGCTCATGGTGCGATAGACTCTGGTTTGCGCCCAATGCATTGAAGAAGAAGGCGAAAATAGATGGCGGCATCAATGGCATTTATGCCCCCTGCTGGACCTATGACACCAACAGCAGCAGTTACTATACCGGCCGGCGCGGTGAATATTATTATGTAACGGAAAGGCGGACAAGCACTGATTCGGAAGGAAAAAGGACTACGAAAAATGTAAGGGTCAGAAAAACCCGATGGTATTTCACATCCGGCGTTGTTTGCCTTGCCTTTAACGATGTCCTGGTTATGGCAAGCCGTTCATTGCCTGAAAACTATGCCCGTCAGCTTGAACCCTGGGACCTGGAAAATCTGAAAGCTTATCAGGATGAATATGTGAGTGGTTTTAGAACGGAAAGTTATCAAGTAGACCTGGAAGAAGGCTTTGAAGCGGGGAAAGAAATCATGGATGATGCGATTCGCCGCGCCGTTAAGCAAGACATCGGTGGTGATACTCAACGCATTTCAACGGTAAAAACCGAGCATAGCAATATTACATTCAAACACATTTTACTGCCCCTCTGGCTAAGCGTTTATCGTTACAATGGCTCTACTTACCGCTTTATGGTCAATGCCCGTACCGGTGAAGTGCAAGGGGAGCGGCCATGGAGCCCGGCAAAAATTACGGCACTCATAACGGCTGTCGCATCAATTATTGGAGTCTTTGCCTTGTATTATGAGTAAAGAGTCTACAGCCAAAGGACAGGGATTCAGGAGTGGGCACACCCTTTTTTTTCAGTGTTCCCACATTTTACATTTCATTTTACAAGAGGAGGAAGTGTTATGACATCAGGTTCCAAACAATGGTTCCCTTGCCTTATTGCTGCTCTGATCATAGGCCTCTTACCCGTACAGGCTCCGGGTAAACGTATATCAGAGAAGGACATACCGGATACCTTAAAACCCTGGATGGGGTGGGTCCTTCATGGTTATGAAGAAAAACGCTGTCCCTCTCAATATAATAGCGTCAACACCTACCGCTGTCTCTGGCCATCCCGGCTTGAACTGGAAGTTGATAATAAAGGTGGTATTTTCAGCCAGAAATGGCAGGTTCTTAAAGAAGACTGGATCTACCTGCCGGGAGATGGCAAGTTCTGGCCCCAGGAGGTCACCGCCGGAGGAAAGGCTGTTTCCGTAATTGAAAGAGGCGGCCGCCCTGCCGTCTACCTTGAAAAGGGAGAACATCTTCTTAAGGGTCGATTTGACTGGAAAGAAATGCCCGAATCACTGCAGACTCCGCCCGAAACCGCTTTGATCGATATGAAGGCAGACGGCAAAGAGGTCCATTTTCCAAACCTCGACATTCATGGAAAGCTCTGGCTCAAGGGACGGGACTATGCCCAAAAAAGAGACGGCAAGGAAGAGGACCGCCTCGATCTGAAGGTTTACCGGCGCATTGTCGATGAAATCCCTCTCACCATTACGACCCAAATTGATATGGACGTTGCCGGCGGCCACAGGGAGGTTCTTCTCGGCAAGGTAACGAGCGGTGATTATATCCCGCTCCATCTGTCCGGCATCCTGCCGGTCAGGCTTGAAGCTGATGGACGGCTTCGTGTCCAGGTGAGACCGGGACGGTGGACCGTTACTTTGACGGTGAGGGGCCACGGGCCTGTCTATGACATCTCCTTTGTTAAAAAAGGAGAGCCCTGGGTAAAAGAAGAGATATGGGTCTTTGAGTCGAGGCCTTCACTCAGGTTGGTTGAAATTGAGGGCGGCACACCCATTGATCCGCAACAGACAACGCTTCCCGATGACTGGCGGCCTTTCCCTGCCTATCGCATGAAAGAGGGGGAAGCCCTGAAGATTATCGAAAAAAAACGTGGCGATCCCGAGCCACCGGCCGATCAGCTTGAGTTGACAAGAGACCTGTGGCTCGATTTTAACGGCAAGGGCTATACCATCAAGGATGCTATTTCAGGTTCCATGCGGCGTGGCTGGCGACTGGAAATGACTTCGCCTGTAGAGCTGGGCCGCGTTTCAATTGACGGAAGAGACCAGTTTATCACCCGCATGGAGAAGAACGGACCGGAAGGGGTTGAAGTCAGAAAGGGATCGATCAGACTTGAAGCCGACAGCCGTCTGGAGAGGGCTATGGGGGAAGTGCCGACGGGATGGAAGCACGATTTCCAGAAGGTGAAAGGGCGTCTGCACCTTCCTGCCGGATGGCGCATATTCCATGCCGGCGGCGTAGACCACATGCCTGGAACATGGCTCAAAGGCTGGAACCTCCTGGATTTGTTTATTGCCCTCATTATTGCCCTTTCATTTATGAAACTTTGGACGAAAAACTGGGGTCTCATCGCCCTTGCCGCCCTCCTTCTCTTCTATCACGAACCGGGAGCGCCGAGATGGATATGGCTTCACATCCTGGCTGCCGTGGCCCTTCTCAGGGTTCTTCCGCAAGGAAAGGCCGTAACCGTGATGGCAGTGTACCGGTGGCTTGCGCTTCTCCTGCTTATCCTTATAAGCATCCCCTTCATGGTCAACCAGGTGAGGCAAGGCATATACCCCCAGCTTGAAAAACCCTGGCTATCCGCCGGAAAGGGGGCCTTTCAGGCCGCTGCGCCTGCTAAACCGGAAAAAACGCTTACCGTTACGGCGCCCGAACCGGAACCGATGCCTGAAGAAGCGCTGGTGATGGAGGAAGATCTTTTGCAGGATAAAGAGGCCCCGGATATGGACGCCTTTAAAAGCAGGGGATTCTCATCTACGAAGCAGAGCAGGGAAAGATTTATGAAGAATAAAGCCTACTATGCAGAAGAGAGACTTGACCAGTACGATCCGCAGGCGACCATACAGACCGGGCCGGGACTCCCCCAATGGAAGTGGAATACCTTCTCCTTCAGTTGGAACGGACCGCTGGAAAGAAACCAGTCACTCAAAGTGATTCTTATCCCTCCACTGGTGACAGGGATCTTTTGCTTTTTGCGCGTTGCTCTCCTGGCCATTCTTGTCCTGAAACTGCTGGGTGTCGAATACGGCGGCAGGGGAGGGAGCTTCTCTTTCGGCACCCGGCGAAGCGGCAAGGCGGCCATGGCCGCCTTCTTGCTCCTCGGTCTTTTGAGGGGAACTGCGGAAGCAGGTAATATCCCCCCCGAGGAACTTCTCCATGAATTGAGGACAAAACTCCTGGAAGAACCGGCATGCGCACCCAGGTGCGCCGACAGCCAGCGCTTGATGCTGGAATCAAGGGGGGAGAATCTTACCATGCGTATGTCTGTGGAAAGCTATGCTGATACTTATATACCACTGCCGGGTCAGGCAAGGCAGTGGCTTCCTGCAAGGGTTCACTTAAACGGCAGACCGGCGAAAGGACTTTTCCGCAGCGCTTCGGGACAATTGTGGCTGAACGTGCCCGGGGGCCGCCATCAGGTGCTCCTTGCAGGCCCCCTCCCAAAACGAAAAAGTGTCCAGATCCAGCTGCCCCTCAATCCTCACCGTGTCGAGGCGAAGGTCAGGGGATGGACACTGGAGGGTCTGCACGACAACGGCGTCACCGACGGGCAAATACAAATGACCCGCATCGACTCTGAAAAAAAGAAATCCACCGGCCCCGAAACGCTTCTGGAACCGGCCACTCTCCCCCCTTTCGTGCGTATAGAACGCACTTTGCGGATGGGACTCACCTGGCAGATCGTAACAAGGGTCATACGGGAGAGTCATTCGGCTTCGGCCATATTGCTTGAAGTACCCCTCGTAGAGGGAGAATCGGTCACATCGGAAGGAGTGCGTGTAAAAGAAGGTCACGTTCTGGTAAATATGGGCCCGGGCATCCAGTCAGCGGAGTGGACCTCTGTTTTGGAAATATCGGGCAAAGTTGTACTGAAGGCGGCCGACAACAGTCAGTGGACGGAAATATGGAAACTTGACCTGAGTCCCGTCTGGCATGCAGATATGACAGGAATACCGGCGGTCCATCATCAGGACAGCCGGGGGAGCTGGCTTCCCGAGTGGCGTCCCTGGCCGGGCGAGTCGCTTACAATAGCTGTTACCCGACCGGAAGGTGTTGAAGGGCGGTCATTGACCGTCGACAGGAGTCTCATAGAAGTCTCTCCGGGACGCACGGCAACAGACGCCAGGCTCTCCCTGGCGCTGCGGAGCAGCCGCGGCGGACAGCATGATATAAAATTGCCGGAAGGATCTAACCTGCTTGAAGTAAAGATCAACGGCCGGACCCAGCCCATTCGCCAGACCGGCGGCAGGGTCTCAATCCCGCTGTTGCCGGGGGCACAGATGGTTTCACTCAACTGGCGCATGCCTGAGGGGATGGGCACCTATTTTTCCACGCCTGTCGTAGATCTGGG